>NZ_CP151979.1:907500-1210000 GCF_038593265.1 Ureibacillus sp. FSL W7-1570 | reverse complement strand
GAAAAAAAGGCTCCATCACGGAAGTGTTGAAAGGTATGGGGAAACTTTCCCCGGAAGAGCGTCCGAAAATCGGGGCGCTTGCCAATACGGTGCGTGAAAAGGTTACGCAAGAATTGGAACAGCGGGCAAAAGTTTTGGAAGAACAACAAATTCAAGAGCAGTTGGAAAAGGAATCAGTGGATGTAACGCTACCTGGACGCAAAGTTCGGGTTGGAAACAGACATCCTTTGACACGTGTCGTTGAAGAATTGGAAGATTTATTCATTTCCATGGGCTATGAAGTGGCGGAAGGTCCGGAAGTGGAAACGGACTATTTCAACTTCGAAGCGTTGAACTTGCCAAAGGGTCACCCTGCCCGCGATATGCAGGATACGTTCTATATTACGGAGGAAACGTTGCTCCGCACCCATACTTCTCCTGTGCAAGCAAGAACAATGCTTGCGAAACAGGGAAAACCGTTCCGCATTATCTGTCCTGGAAAAGTGTATCGCCGTGACACGGATGATGCCACTCACTCCCACCAATTTATGCAAATTGAAGGGCTTGTGGTCGGCGAAAATATCCGCATGAGCGATTTGAAAGGTACGCTGGATAAACTGGCGAAAAAAATGTTTGGCGAGGATCGGGAAATCCGCTTGCGTCCAAGTTTCTTCCCATTCACTGAACCATCCGTTGAAATGGATATTTCCTGCTTCCGCTGCGGAGGAAATGGATGCAATGTATGTAAACATACAGGATGGATCGAAATTTTGGGTGCCGGCATGGTTCATCCAAACGTGCTTGAAATGGGCGGTTATGATCCGAAAAAATTCTCCGGTTTTGCCTTTGGAATTGGTGTAGAGCGTATTGCAATGCTGAAGTACGGTGTGGAAGATATCCGAAACTTCTATATCGATGACATCCGATTCTTATCACAATTCCGACGTACAGAAGGGTAAGGGGGTAACAATATGTTAGTTTCATTAAAATGGTTGCAAGAATATGTCGATATACAAGGGTTAACTCCGGAAGAATTGGCGGAAAAAATCACGCGTGCCGGAATTGAAGTCGATTCCGTCATCGACCGTTCGCAAGGCATGACGAATATTGTGGTTGGTCATGTCCTTTCAAAAGAAAAACATCCGGATGCCGACAAATTGAGCGTTTGCCAAGTGGATGTCGGAACGGATGTAAGACAGATCATTTGCGGCGCGCCAAACGTGGCGGCAGGACAAAAAGTCATCGTGGCGTTGCCTGGCGCCAAACTTCCTGGAGGCATCAAAATTAAAAAAGCGAAAATGCGCGGCCAAGAATCGAACGGAATGATTTGCTCCTTGCAAGAGCTGGGCGTTGAAGGCCGCGTTGTGCCAAAAGCGTATGCGGATGGCATTTATGTATTGCCTGATGATGCAGTGCCTGGTTCCGATGCGCTGGAAATTCTTGGACTTCGGGATACAGTGCTGGAGCTTGACTTGACACCAAACCGTTCCGATGCCCTTTCCATGCTTGGAGTCGCCTATGAAGTGGGGGCCATTTTGTCACAAGATGTGAAATTGCCCGAAATCCAATATGCAACTGCAAAGGAAAAAGCGGAAGATTATATTAAAGTGCGGGTGGATGCGACGAAAGAAAACCCATTATATGCTGCAAAAGTCATAAAAAATGTCAAAGTGGCGGAATCGCCATTATGGTTGCAGCACTATTTAATGGCTGCGGGCGTTCGTCCCCACAATAACGTTGTCGATATTACAAACTACGTATTGCTCGAATATGGCCAACCCCTTCACGCGTTTGACTACGATTCATTAGGAACAGGGGAAATCGTCGTCCGTTTGGCAAATGAAGGTGAAAAAATTGTCACTTTGGACGATCAGGAACGTACACTTCAAAGCCACCATTTGGTCATTACAAATGGAAAAGAACCGGTTGCCGTTGCAGGAGTGATGGGAGGAGCCAACTCAGAAGTGACGGAAAGCACGACAACGGTTGTTCTTGAAGCGGCTTATTTTGACGGTTTATCCGTTCGCCGCACATCCAAAGATCTGGGATTGCGTTCCGACTCATCCGTGCGTTTTGAAAAAGGCGTCGATCCGAACCGGGTTTTGGAAGCCCAAGAACGGGCAGCACAACTGATTTGCGCATTGGCTGGCGGAGAAGTGCTGGAAGGAACCGTGCTTGTGGATGAACTCGATAAAACGCCAGCGCGCATTGTCATTTCACCGGATGACATTAATACAAAATTGGGCATGAAAATTTCGCTGGAAGATATGATTTCCATCTTGGAACGATTAAAGTTCGATGTGGAAGCGAAACGGGGTTTATTGGTCATTGATGTGCCGACTCGCCGACAAGACATCAAAATTGAAGAGGATATTATTGAAGAAATTGCAAGACTCTATGGTTATGATGAAATTCCAATGACATTGCCTGAAGGGAAAACACAAGTGGGCGGTTTGACCCCTTATCAAGAAAAGCGCCGTATTGTCCGCAATTTCTTGGAGGGTGCCGGCCTCTATCAAGCGGTCACATATTCCTTGACTTCTGAAGAATGGTCCCAAAAGTTTGCGTTGAAAAAAGAAGAAACGACCAAATTGTTGATGCCGATGAGCGAAGACCGCACAACATTGCGCCAAAGCTTGATTCCTCATTTGTTGCAGGCGGCAAGCTACAACATGGCACGCCAAGCGGATTCCGCATGTTTATATGAAATCGGCTCTGTATTCCTTGGCAAAACAGAGGAAGGTTTGCCATTTGAAGAGGAGCATGCGGCCTTTGTCATCACCGGCAAATGGGTGGATGATGCATGGCTCGGAGATAAACGCAATGTTGATTTCTTTGTGGCAAAAGGCATTGTGGAAGGATTAATCGAAAAATTAGGTTTAACAGAACGCATTACCTATGAAAAAGGAACGATGGAAGGACTTCATCCAGGTCAAACGGCAAACATTTTACTGGACGGTGAACGGGTAGGAATTATCGGCGGCCTTCATCCGGCAGAACGAAAAGCATGGGATTTAAAAGAAACGTATGTAGCAGAGTTGAATTTACATGCTTTATTGCGTGCTGAAGCGAAAGGCGTTGAATACGAACCGGTTCCACGCTTCCCGATGGTGACGCGTGACATTGCTGTGGAAGTGGACAGAGCGGTTTCCGCCGGAGAACTTGAATCGATTATCCGCAAAGCGGGCACGAAGTTGTTAAAAGCGGTAAAAGTATTTGATGTATATGAAGGAGAGAATATCGAGGCAGGCAAAAAATCCGTCGCCTTCACATTGACATACTTCAATCCGGAAAGAACCCTTACGGATGAAGAAGTGGCAAATGCCCATGAAAAAGTGTGGAAAGCTTTGGAAGAAGCCGGTGCGACAATCCGATAAAACTTACACAAATTGTAACAAAGTGACATTCAAAGGCTGGAGCTGATTCCAGCCTTTTTTCTTTTATGGGCCGTTTGCCTGTGCTATGAGGGAACTGGTAAATTATTGTATAATTTTGTTAACCAAAGGTATAAGGAGTGAGAGGGCTTGAAAAAGATACGAAAAGCAATCATTCCGGCAGCGGGATTAGGAACCCGTTTTTTGCCTGTAACGAAAGCCATGCCGAAAGAGATGTTGCCGATTGTCGATAAACCGACCATTCAATATATCGTGGAAGAAGCCATCGCTTCGGGCATTGAAGATATTATGATCGTTACCGGTAAAGGAAAACGGGCGATCGAAGACCATTTTGACCATGCATTTGAATTGGAAGCGAATTTAATAGAAAAGAAGAAATTCGATCTGTTGGAAAAAGTGCGTGTCACATCAGACATCGATATTCACTATATCCGCCAAAAACAACCCCTGGGTCTGGGACATGCGGTTTGGTGTGCACGTAAATTTATTGGAGATGAACCTTTCGCTGTATTGCTCGGCGATGATATTGTCCAAAGCGAAGTTCCTTGTTTGAAGCAATTGATCGATCAATATGAGAAAACCTTTTCCAGCGTCATTGCGGTGATGGAAGTGCCCGAGAGTGAAATTCACCGGTACGGTGTCATCGATCCCGTTTCGACCGATTCCCCTTTGATGCAAGTCAAAAAATTTGTTGAAAAACCGGCGAAAGAACAAGCGCCTTCCAATTACGCGATTATCGGCCGTTACATTTTGACCCCTGAAATTTTCCGATTCTTGGAACAAAAGAAAGCGGGAATTGGCGGGGAAATTCAATTAACGGATGCAATTGAAGAATTGAATACGATTCAACGGGTGTTTGCGTACCGATTTGAAGGAAAACGCTATGATGTCGGCAATCCGCTGGGTTTTATCGAAACAACCATCGATTTTGCGCTCCAGCGGGAAGATTTGAGGGAGGAAGTGGGACGGTTCATAATCAAAAAGGCGCAAGAGCTTTCCGTACATGCAGCTTCAAATGAATAAATGGTTTTCTTTAACAGTATGATGAAACAGACGGTGCATGAAATTGTTTTCAATGATTGGCTAGTTCCTTATCAAATTTGAAGGAGAAATGAGGCAATTCCATTGAATACTTATTCAGTGCATACAAATTTATTGAATTGTATATTCGATGATATGGATATAGCTTCATATAAAGAGCGTGTGGAAAAAATCCATGATGAATTGGAAACTTCCAATGATATGACGGGATGGATCAATTATCCTTTGATGGATCATGAAGAACTCTTCAATTCAATTGAAAAGCTGAAAGATGAAATTTGCATGGAGGCGGATGTGTTCGTCGTCATCGGGATTGGAGGCTCTTTTTTAGGCGCCCGTGCGGTTCAGGAAGCATTAACCCCCTACTTTGGCGTTTTGGAAAAAGGAACGGAAGTCATTTATGTCGGCCATCATATGAGCGGTTCTTATTTGCAGCAATTAATTCATTACTTGGAAGGCAAAGAAATCTATATCAATGTCATTTCAAAATCCGGAAGCACAATGGAGACGACTTTAGCCTTCCGCGTGTTAAGACTGTACATGGAAAAACGGTATGGGGAAGAAGCGGCGGAACGGATTATTGTGACAACGGATCCGGAAAAAGGCATATTGAAAGCCATAGCGGACGAAGAGGGATATAAAAGATTTGCCGTCCCTCCGGATATCGGGGGCAGGTATTCCGTATTTACGCCTGTCGGACTTTTGCCGATTGCCGTGGCGGGCATCGATATCCGATCGTTTATGGATGGAGCCAAAAATGCCGCATTGGAATTGAAAAATGCCGATTTGACCCAAAATCACGCATACCAATACGCCGTCATAAGAAATAAGTTGTACAACGAAGGGTATTGCGTGGAACTGCTCGCCTCCTTCGAACCGTCATTAAAGAAATTCCATGAATGGTGGATGCAGCTGTTTGGGGAAAGCGAAGGGAAAGAAAAAAAGGGATTGTTCCCCGCTTGTGTGACCTACTCCACGGATTTGCATGCAATTGGGCAATTCATTCAGGAAGGAAGCCCGATTTTGTTTGAAACACTCCTTCATTTCAATCAAATTGAAGGCGATTACATCATTCCTTATGATCCGAGAAATGAGGACGGTTTAAATTATTTGGCAGGCCGTTCTTTCAACGAAATCAATGCCACCTCAAAACAAGGCACAGCCCTTGCCCATGCAGAAGGCGGGGTGCCCGTCATACAACTGGAGATGGAGAAACTGGATGCTTATCACTTGGGATATTTGATGTATTTCTTTATGAAAGCATGTGCCATGAGCGCGAAGCTGATTGAAGTGAATCCCTTTGATCAGCCGGGGGTGGAGGCGTATAAAAGAAAAATGCTCGAGCTGTTAAAAAAGAAATAGAATGAATTATTCAGGAGGGGTTTGACCGGTTTCCCGGGCATGTTCCAACGCCGCCGGTTTTATGATGCCGTACAACGCGCCCAATACACCGCTGATCGTATGAATCAATCCAAAGGTGTAGATGTCGAAGTAAAGCCTGCTTGTTTCTTGATCCAGTTTCCAAATCGAACCATGGATGGAATTTTTGATGTCGAGAAAAAAGTATAGGAAAAATCCGGTGAGCAGAATCCCGCTGATAATGCCCAACCACTTGACGCTATTTTTGGCATTGCGGGCAGCGGTTAAAAAATAGCGGAAAGTGGCGAACAAGCTCAACAATACAAAAGGAAACAGGAAAATAAAGCCGATGAATCCCAGATTGCCGGATGCCCCTTTTGGCTGCACTTCAAACAGTTGATTGACAATTAGAAAGCCGAAAAAGGAAATGGCCAAACTGATAAGCCAACTTAAACGAATCACATTCATCATCCATTTCTTCAAGAAAGTTTTAAAGCTACAAATATTATAACGTATCCCAAAAAGGAAGCACGGTTTTTAAAAAAAAATCAAAAATCAAGGATTTTTCACCATTTTGTAGAATTATTAATGATGAAAATGAAAAAAGGGGATGAGGAAGTTGTTGACAAAAGAAGACACAGTGCTCGTATTGATTGACATTCAAGGGAAGCTGGCACGCATTGTGGACAAGAGCGAATTTGTGATCGACAATATCGCCAGAATGGTGCAAGGGGCGAAAGTGTTGGGGTTGCCCATCTTATGGCTTGAACAATATCCGAAAGGTTTAGGACCGACCGTTGAAGAAATTTCCCAATTTTTGACCGATGAAAAGCCGATTGAAAAAATCACCTTCAGCGCTTACGACACGCCGGAGTTTGTAAAAGCATTGGAAGCGACAGGCCGCAAAAAGGTATTGATTGCGGGAATTGAAGCCCATATTTGTGTATATCAGACGGCTGCCCATCTGCTTCAAAACGGTTATGAAGTCGAAGTGTTGGCGGATTGCGTGTCTTCCCGCACAGCTATAAATTCGCAAATTGGCCTTGAGAAAATGAAACAATGCGGCGCAAAACTTTCCAGCGTGGAAATGGCGTTATTTGAAATGCAACAAATTGCGAAAGGCGACGAATTTAAAGCCATCAGTAAAATTGTCAAATAATAAGGTGCGATAAGGGCTGTCCAGATGATCTGGGCGGCTTTTTTTATTGCCAATAACACAAAAAAAGAGCGGTTTTCGCTCTTTTTGGATGCAAGTATTCATAACAGGAGGTTGTTTCACATATAACTTATTCCTTTTCAAAAAATTGATCATGCCTTTCGCGAATGGACGGGTGTTCTTTCTTTTTTGGGAGATGAAACTCTTCTTCCATTCCAAATTCTTCAAGACTGGTTGAATGGTTGCCTACGGATTGCTTGCCACGTACAAATTCAAAGTGGCGCTTGTCATTCTCCAAATCCTTTCGATGATCCATGTTGCAAGTCTCTCCTTTCCATGTTCATTATGAGTATTTTTGGCGATGTTATGCATCGAGAATGGAAAGCGGTGTGGTGACAATTTTTCTTCGTCCATGAATGATGAAAGGGAAAAACCAAAGGTAAGCGAAAAATGAAGGAGTCATACAATTTCCATTGATCCGGCCTTTGAAACATTGAATCAAGAAAAAAGCAGCAGCAGCCGATACCGGAAAGGTTTTTCCGGAATTTTTTTCTTTTGATGCTTCTTTCCGGAATGGCCAATGCTGTTGGAAGCGTTTCTATTAACATTCCTAATGAACGGTTATAAATATCTTTTATAGAGAAATTTAGATTAAAAAAGGAATAACTTATGTATCAAGTCAATATAAATTTACTAAGTCAGTTGGAAAATATGCGAATTTGGGAGGCAGTACATTGTCAATGATGAATGGTCAATTACTGGAGTTAATTCATTCGATCGAAAAGTTGCCAAAATCTGTGCAAATCTCAACCTATTATTATTTGAGAAGAAATATTCAGGAAATGGACGATGAAGAATATTCTTTCATCAACCATCAACAGAAAAAGGAAGAATCATCCTGGGTGAATGCGTTCATGGAATACCATTTTGATTCCAAATAACTAAATTATCGATAGTAATCTATTCCTGTTTCAAATATATTTCAAATATTTTACGAGACTTAAAGAGTAAAAGCCAGCTCTATCAACGGGTTCAAAGATTAATATTTCAAAGTAATAAAACTGTAATAATCCTTCCAGAAATTTTGTGATGAATTCATCGGAAATACCTTTTATGATGAATTTGCACAAAAGAAGAAAGGAAGGATGGAAATGATGAAAACGAAATTGAAAAAAGGCGCAGGCGCCCTCATTTTATCCATTGGATTATTATTGCCGGTAACGGCTTTCGCTGCCGGAACATATACAGTCGCATCAGGAGATTCTCTTTGGAAAATTGCAGTAAAAACACAAACAGGTGTACAAGAATTGATTAATGCGAATCCGCAATTGGAAAATCCGAATTTGATTTATCCGGGACAAAAAATCAATGTGCCGGAGAAGGAAGGCCAAGCTTATGAGGAAGAAGTGGTAAGATTGGTCAATGTGGAACGCGCCAAAGCAGGATTGCCTGCATTAAAATCCGATTGGGAATTGGCGAGAGTGGCGAAGCATAAATCCCAAGACATGCATGATAAAAAATATTTCGACCATACAAGCCCAACATACGGTTCGCCATTCACCATGATGACAAACTATGGAATCCAATATAAATCCGCCGGTGAAAATATTGCCATGGGCCAAAGCACGCCGGAACAAGTGGTGAAAGCTTGGATGAACTCACCGGGACACCGCGCAAACATCTTGAACAAAAACTATACGCATATCGGTGTGGGATATGTGAAAGACGGCCATTATTGGACACAAATGTTCATTCAAAAATAATGATGAAGCAAGAAGCGCACATTTCTTAAAGGAATGTGCGCTCAGACTGTCGACAAAGAGGCTGGGACAAAACTAGCTTCAAAATAGGAAAAAGGAGAATTTGAGCCAACTCAAATTCTCCTTTTTCCATTTCTCTCCATTATTTTTGGTCAGTTGATTTTTGTTGGCCGTGTATTTCCGTAAATTCACGGCCATTAAGGCAATCCCCATTTCATTTTCTACCTTCGATTTTCCTCGGACGGAAAATCGAGTGAAACGCAAATTAGCCTTCAAGAATCCAAAAACTGGTTCTACGTCAATTTTACGTTGACGGAAAATAGAACCTGCTTTTTCTTCTGAAAGCTTCGTTCTTACATATTCTTTTTGTTGTTCCCATTTTTCATTCACCATGACTTTTCGATGGTTGCCTTCCTTTGCTTTTGTACATGATGAACGGAATGGGCATCCTGAACAGTTTTCACATTCGTAAATTTTGAATTCTCGTTTGAAACCGGTCTTATCTGTACGTACAGAATGATATCTGAATGTTACACGTTGCTGATTCGGACACGTGTAGGTATCACTTTCTTCGTCATACGTCCAATTGTCTGGATGAAATGGATTTTGTTTATATTTCTTCTTTTGTTCCTTCTCATACATGGTATATGGAATGAGTGCCTCACATTTTCGATTCGAAAGGATGTCTTCATAGTTTGGTTCACTACCATAACCAGCATCTGCGACAATGTACTTTGGCAACGGAAAATAATCCTTTTCTATCTCATTCAAGAACGGAATTAATGTACGTGTATCAGTAGGATTTGGAAAGATGCTATAAGCTAGTGCGTATTGACCTTCTGTTGCGATTTGTACGTTGTATCCAGCTTTCAATTGACCGTTTTTCATATAGTCGTCTTTCATTCGCATGAACGTCGCATCCGGGTCGGTTTTGGAATAACTATTTCGTTCCCCCAAGATGTCCAAGGCTTTTTGATACTTTTGTTTGCGTAGAATGAAGTCTATTAATTGTTTGTACGCTTGTTTTGGATATTTTCGTTCGCTTCTTAATGCTTTTCGTTCTGTGGCATCGGGCGATGATTCGATTTTTTGGTCATATTCCTTAATGACTTCATCGACTTGTTGCACCATTTGAGCGAGTTCTTCTACGGACAATTCCCCATCACTTTCCCGCTCCATTTCAGGGATGATTTCTTTTTCTAATAGTTCGTTGTATAACTGATTGGACTTTTCAATTAAGTTTTGGTTGTATTTTTCAATGGATTTCTTCCATACGAAAGTAAATTTATTGGCATTCGCTTCAATCTTCGTACCATCGATAAAAATGGCTTCTTGATCGATTAACTTTTCTTCCACCAGTTGGCAACGGAATTGGACAAAACATTGACGAATTAATTCTTTTACTTCCGGATGCACACGAAAACGATTGATCGTCCGATAACTTGGTTCATATCCTTGTGCCAACCACATCATTCGTATACTGTCCTTTAATAGCGCTTCAATTTTTCGACCTGAAAAGACAGACTGCGAATAGGCACACAAAATAATTTTTAGCATCATGCGTGGATGATAAGCAGGACAACCTGTATTTCGAAGAAACGGCTGGAAGGCTTCATCTGGAATACTTTCAACTAAATGGTGAATGTGGAAGGCAATATCATTTTCTTGTAATTTTATTTCTAAATCTAGAGGCAAAACTAATTGATTCATGTTATAATATTTGAACATAAGGACCCTTCTTTCTGTTAGGTTTTGTGTGCTAACTTAATTTTAACAGAAGAGGTCCTTATTTTTTATTGAAAAAATGAAAAACAGCCCATGAAATTTCATTCCAAAATTTCATGGGCTGTTTCCATTTTAGAGGGGGTTTTGTCCCAACCTCTTTGTCTTTTTTTGCTCATCATTTTCTAAGATTCTTGTCTTATTTAGGCTGGACATGGTCTTTTCCATGTCCAGTTTGCCATTTTCTTTAAGTTCATGGCAGCGAAAGTAAGCATCGCCTGCATGGACAATTTTTCCAGTCCTCGTAGAGTTGTCCATCGCATGCCATGCTTCTCTTTTCCATCGGCAAAGACCCGTTCAATCGTTTCTTTGCGCTTATCATATATATTTCTATTGATTTCTGTATGTCTTAAGTGGTCGACTTCTTCCACATAGTGCTCCCAAATGTGGCGATGAATAAATTTAGTGTGATCTTTACTTTGGGTACACTTTTCTAAAAATGGGCACGTTTTACATATTTCCGGTTTCGAAGCGTACTGTCGATATCCTTCTCTTGTTGTTGTTCGGTATTCAAGAGTTTGGTTGTTTGGGCAGATATAACAATCATAATGCTCATCGTATACATATTCATACTTTTTAAAGAAACCGTCCTTTGTTCTAGGCCTTGTATATGGCATGACTGGACGAATCTCTTTATCCAATAGACTTTTCGCATTCGCTGGGGTTTTGTATCCGGCATCTACGGCTACTGCAGTTGGTTTGCCTACTTTTTCGATGACTTGTTCGAGTAATTGACCAAACACCTGACTATCATGAATATTCGCTCCCGTTACCTTGGTAGCTAAGACAAAGCCTTTTGCATCACAGGCGGTATGAAAAGAATAGGCAAACATCTTTTCCCGTTCATCTTTTACGTAATAGCCACTATCAGGATCGGTTGTACTGACCTTTATTTCCTTGGTTTCTTCATTCTCTTTCGGGGGAAAGGGCTTTTTTCCATGGTTTTCACGGTCTTGGTTAATCTCTAACTCTAATTGCGCTTGATAGCTTTTTGTTTCTGCCCGGACAATTTTCTTATCGAACTTCTTTTTATTGGCGCTCGCTTTGACATGTGTTGAATCAATAAAGGCAACAGATGCATCCACTAATCCTTTATTCATCGCTTCTTTTAAAATACGATAAAAAATCTGTTCAAATAAATCAGTACCTTGAAAACGACGAACATAATTCTTGCCGAACGTTGAAAAATGAGGAATTTTCTCTGTGAAACCATATCCTAAGAACCATCGATACGCCACGTTGGTTTCAATTTCTTTGATCGTTTGACGCATGGATCGAATACCAAATAAATACTGCACAAAGACCATTTTAATGAGCACAACAGGATCAATACTAGGCCTTCCGTTATCTAGGCAATAGGTATCTTTGACAAGATCGTAAATAAAATCAAAGTCTATGGCTTGTTCAATCTTCCTTACCAAATGATCTTCTGGAACCAATTGATCAAGAGCCACCATTTCCAATTGATTTCGATTATTGTCAGTACGCTTCGATAACATCCTAAATTTCCCCCGTTAACCAAGAATTCTATCCCTATTATACAAAAAAAGCCTGTAGATTTGGCCACTAGTTAGGGACTTTGTCTACAAGCTGACCTATTGATTGAATCAATAGGTTTTTTTAAGTATATGAACGATTAAGAGTTTTACCTAAACAGTAGGATATTTTATATCACTAGGGCATTAATAGAGCGCGATTGAGCGGTAAGATACTCCAGTAGCAGACCTCAGAAAAAACTCTAATGTAACAGTATAATTATTAGTACCGAGAGTAGGATTCGTATCAACAATAGAAATTGGAATGGCGCCAATCTGTGTAAAAGATAAAGTTAATGTAATAGAATTTCCTTGTTGTAAAGTTTGAGTAAACAAAAGAGTTCCATTTCGGCGGATTCTTAATCTGACTCCATACTGATATGACAATAAACCTAACGGAATTATACTTTGAACTTGAACAAGTCCATTAATAAAAATAGATTGAGCATTTGATGTGGTTGGAACGGATAACATTAATACCGGTGTTTCAGTACCAACACCAAAGGGAATTGACAAATCCACTTCTGTCTGAGATGAAAATAGACTTGGTTGATTTTCAGGCTCTTTGCAACTTCCACATGATCCCAGTCGCAAGGTGACACCTCTTTAACTAGTTTATTAATTAATATATGATCAATATTTCTCATTGTATATGTAAATGTACTAATAAAAGTACTGTTAAATAGAAATTTTGGCAACATAATATGGATAAAACATATTGTCCCTCAGGCAATGAGCATCCTACGAAAAATAGCATAAAAATAGAGAAGGGAGGATCCATCAGTCATTGAAGACCTTTTGGATCCCCCTTCGTTTATCAAACAGATTTGCTATTCTACTTCTTTCAAAATACGTTCAATTGAAGCGATTTTTTCTTTTAAATCTGAAATTTCATCTGCAAGTTTTTCGTTAATTCTATTTGTTTCCTTTTGTGCTTCAATTGCTTCTGCTGCTAATTTTTGATAGACTTCTTCTTTGGTTGTTTGAATTTTTGTTTGTGCGATTTTTGCAATTGGAATGAACAAAATTGCCACAACTAATACTACAAATGCCATTCCTGCTAAACCCCAAATGACTTCTTCACTCATTATTTTTTACCTTCTTTCTTTTTTATTGATAATGTTTTAACAGCCTCTTTGATTAAGTCCTGTGTAATATGGAAATCAAAGTTTACAAGTTCATAGTATTTCATTGCTTTTCCATCATCGGAAACTTCCATTTTAGTATTTACAATGCCGGCATTTTCTAATTTTTGTAGATGCATGTAAAGTAAAGGACGACTCATTTCAGCTTCCCGAGCTAATTGACTGACATATTGTCTTCCATTAGCCAAAATAGCGATGATTCTCATACGGTGTGGATTGGAAAGGGCTTCAAATAAGGCTAGAAGCTCATCACCATTTACAGGTTCTTTAATCATGATCGAGCCATTACTCTCACATTATTCATAGCGTTAATGACAAAAAATATTACACCGAAAAGGATGAGAATCCCGCCAACCCAATTGATTAAACTACCTATTTCATATTGTCCCAGTCTAGAAAAAATTATATCTATGCATAACAGTGGTATTCCAATCATCAGAAATTGATCATGAACTTGTGTTAATTTGGTCGCACCCGCTGTTTGAAAAACGTGGTAGATCATTCCTGCCAATGCAATCATTCCCCAACCGGCTAAGTGAATATGAGTGTAGGCTGAACTTAATCGGAACAACTCGGTCAATCGGATAAAAATCACGAGACTAACTCTGATGAGAAAATAAATAACGAATTCATTAGTCAATCTAAGCCTCACTAATTTTTTACCCCCCTATGTTGACATTTTGTTTCACCTGTAATAAATATATTACAGGTGATATAAAATGTCAACACTATGAATCGCATTCCATTCAACATTTGTAAAACTTAAGAGATTCTTAAGAATTCCATTAAGATCTTTTTATGTTTTGTTTTGTATATTAAATACACCATTCGATAACAGATAAGGGGGATATTCGAATGATGAAAGAAAAAAAGATATATATTCTTTTAACGGATACAGGTACACTATTTACAAGGTTAATCAAAATATTTACAAAAAAACCTTATAATCATGCATCAATATCCTTTGATGCTGAATTATCAGAGGTATATAGCTTTGGACGGAAAAAAGTGAATAACCCTTTTGATGGGGGACTTGTTAAAGAGAATGTAGAGGAAGGTTTATTTAAAAATGCCAATTGTATCATTTATTCACTTTCAGTAACCGATGAACAATTAAAAAAGATGAAAGCATATGTAACAAAAATGGATAAACAAAAAGAAGACTTTCGTTATAATTTTATCGGGTTATTTGGTTTTATCATCAATAAACCAATAAAAAGAAAGAAAGCATTTTTTTGTTCACAATTTGTGGCGTCAGTATTAAAAAATAGTAACGTTGTTGATTTTAGAAAACCGATATCCCTTATCGCTCCGAACGATTTACAAGTAATAAACGGATTGGAACAGGTATATGAAGGTCAACTTCATGATTACATTAATAAAGATGAAAGAAATATAAGGAGTTACCCAATCTCATTGATCCCAGTTGAAATGTAAGATTAAAGGAAGAAAGGAAGGGATTACAATGAATGACATGATTAACATTTTAGTTGTTGAAGATGATAATGACATAAATCAACTTTTATGTCGAATTATTAAAATGAGCAACTATCATCCCCAACCGGCTTATTCTGGGACAGAGGCACTATTATATTTAGAAAAACAACAGTGGGATTTAGTGTTGCTAGATTTAATGTTACCGGGCATGGCAGGAGAAGAAGTACTTGAAAAAATTACAGAAAAAGGATCTACGCCGGTTATTATCATTTCAGCTAAAAATGAAAAGAGAACGAAAATTACGAGTTTGCGAAAAGGTGCTGATGACTTTATCTCAAAACCTTTTGATATTGATGAAGTATCTGCTAGGATTGATTCGCTTCTACGGAGAACTCGCTACCCGAATGAACCGAAAAAGCAAATATTAACTCATAAAGATATTCAACTTGATTTAGATTCGAAGACTGTTTTGGTCAATGGTGTCAATGTTTCTCTTACCGCTCGGGAGTTCAATATATTAAAACTATTAATGACAACACCGTATAAAGTTTTTTCTAAAGCTAATGTTTTCGAGAGTGTATGGAATGAGCCGTATCACGGAGATGATAACACGGTAAATGTACATGTAAGTAACCTTCGAAATAAGCTTACGAAGGCAAATCCAAATGAAGAGTATATTGAAACAATATGGGGAATGGGTTATCGGATGAAATCTTAAGCTTTTCTTAAGATTTATCTTAAGCCTCTCTTAATTATTATGTTCCATATTATAGTTAATGTCCGAAATGGGGGGATACACAAATGGATGAGTATATTTTACGTACAAATGGATTAACAAAAAAATATCATCATGATTATGCTTTAAAGGATGTCAATATCAATATTAAAAAGGGTGAAATTTATGGTTTAATTGGTCAAAATGGTGCTGGAAAATCAACATTATTACGGTTAATTACAGGACTAGCTTTTCCGACAAGTGGAACTATCCATATTTTTGGTGAATATCAATCTAAAAACTTATGTGAAGCCCAAAAAAGAATTGGTGCGATTATTGAACATCCAGCACTTTTTCCAAATATGTCAGCTTCTGAAAACCTAGAAGTGCATCGCTTACAAAAAGGGATTCCAGGTAAAACATGTATAAGTGAAACGTTGGAACTAGTCGGTCTTCAAGATTTAGGGAAGAAAAAAGTGAAAAACTTTTCTCTAGGAATGAAACAAAGGCTAGGGCTTGCTATTGCCTTATTAAGCGATCCAGAATTTTTAATTCTCGATGAACCAACAAATGGACTTGATCCAATGGGAATTGTTGAAATGAGGGAGTTAATTCATAAATTAAATCGGGAAAAAGGACTTACAGTTTTAATATCTAGCCATATTTTAACGGAACTATACAAAACCGCAACATGTTTCGGTATTATTCACAAAGGACGGTTGTTAGAGGAAATGACAACAAAAGAATTAGATGAAAAATGCAGACAACATTTGCGGATTAAGGTTGATCAACCACAACTGGGAGCTACGGTCTTAGAAGAACAATTACAAGCAGATGATTTTGAAGTAATGCCAGATGGGACCATAAAACTTTATAACTATCTCGATGATATTCGGACCGTTTCTCGTATTTTAACCAATCGTGGACTTATATTAGAACATCTCTCACTAAATGGTGATAGTTTAGAGAACTATTTTTCAAAACGGATTGGAGATGCAACATATGACTAATTTAATTCTAGCAGAATTATATAAATTAAAAAGGAACCGGTCATTTTGGGGTATTACTGTAATCGTAACGGGTGTCAGTTTGCTATTACATTATTTAGTAATGATTGATTGGTGGATAATGGACAATACTAATTTTATGCAAGTAGGATTAGGTAAATTAAATGCATTATCTCCATTTATAACGTTATTATTTTTCAATTTAATTGTTAGCACATTGGCTGGATTTTATATCGCCGTTGATTTTTCACCTAGTAGTGTTATAAAAAATCAAGTTATGAGTGGAAATAAACGCTCCCATATATTTTTAGCGAAGTTTCTTGTTTTTTCATTGGGTGCGGTTCTTATTACAATATTCATTCCATTAATCATAGGTCTTTTAATGGTATTATTATTAGGTCATGGTGATATCCTAAACAATGTTGGTCTTCTATACTTAGCAAGGTCATTTGGATTATTTTTACTCCCTTTTCTAAGCTATATAGCGTTAATAACGTTGTTTGCTGTCGTGACCGAAGATAGTGGTAAAACGATTATTTTTTCGATTTTATTTACTATTGTAATATTTGTTGTTGAAAAGCTACCTATGTCATCTGTTATTGAATTTTTGTATAAGTATTCTATATTTCAACAGTTTAGTGATGTATTTACTCCGATAATGACGAAGGGCCAAATGCTTACAGCTCTTATCGTTGGTACTGTTTCCTTAATTTTCATTGTTTTCTGTGGTATTTTTATATTTAATCGAAAAGAAATCAAATAAAAAAGGCGGGTGGGAGCAGTGATTTTTATTGTTATAACGTTAGTTATCATTACTTTTATTGCACTCACTCGGCTTTTTTCTTTTAAAAATGAAGTGAGAAAGATCGTGAGACAGTTACAATTGTATAACAATCGTAAAACAAATAAAAAAATTGATATTACACTCATTGATCAAGATATTGAGCATTTAGGAGTTGAAGTCAATCGTTTAATTGACTTGTATGTAATGGAAAATCGAAAAAGGGTCCTTTTTGAAAAAGAACAACGACAAGCAGTGGCAAATATGTCTCATGATTTGCGTACACCTCTTACATCCATTATTGGTTATATTCAGATCGCAAATAATGAAAATCTGTCAGAAGTCGAAAAAAAAGAATTGTTGGCTATTGCATTTGACCGTGCAAAAAGATTGGAACGTTTATTGAATGATTTTTTTGAACTGAGTGTTCTAGAGTCCACTGATTACGAGTTAAAATTACAACGAATAAACTTGACTAAATTATTGACAGAAGTATTGGTAAGTTTTTATGATCGTTTTCAGGAAAAAAGATTGGAGCCAACAATTGAAGGCTTAGAGAACAATGTCACTATTTTTGCTGATCATTCAGCTGTTACACGTGTAATTGAAAATTTACTTTCTAATACGTTAAAGCACGCTGATGGGAATATCATGATCAGGCTAGAAGAACAAAATGGTGTTGCAAGTCTAATGATTACCAATGATGCTCTTTCGTTAACGGAACAAGATGTTCAGCATATGTTTGATCGTTTTTATATGGCTGACCAATCTCGTTCTGGGAAAAGCACTGGCTTGGGTTTATCGATTGTAAAAAGTCTAATGGAAAAAATGAACGGCTCTATTTCTAGCAAATTAAATGATGGTCAGTTGTCAATCATTTGTGAGTGGAAAACGGTAAAGAAATGAATCGATTGTAAATAGGTATTTCTAAAGTATTCAACGGAATAAAGAAATTAAGAAGAGGCATTTATACATCGTTACGATGTTTTGAATGTCTCCTTTTTTTTATTTTTTTTATGTTTTGTCACATGGGTGTAACCGTCAAGTAGAATTAAACAATTTTCCACAAATAATTTTAAACAGTTTTCTACAATTAAGATTCAACAGTTTGCTAAATTAAAATAATACCTTTCTGTATTTCATACGAATGCTATCCGTTTCGTTATCGAAAGTGATAATTTCACTCCTATGTAATAAACGGTCAAGTATAGCTGTTGTTAAAGTAGGATCACCAAGAAATTTTCCCCATTCATTTGGCCCTTTATTAGAGGTTAGAATGAATGCTGCTTTATCATATAAATCATAGATAAACTGGAAAAATAGATTGGCTTCCTGAGTCTCGTAAGTCATGTACATGACATCATCAATAATAATTAAATCCGAAGCTATAATACGTTTGTAGCGTATTTTAGATTTATTGATATATTCTTTTGTTTTTAAAATATACATAAGCTGATTCATGGAGACAAAGGATACTTTGTATCCTCTCTCCACAGCGTGTATTCCTAATGCAACGGATAAATGTGTTTTTCCTGCTCCTGTTGGTCCCATCAAAATTAAAGTAAAAAATTCTTCAATCCAATTCAGTTCTTTTAATACATTTAGTTGTTTTTCACCAAGAGCTGTTTGTTCCTTCAAATCATAGGTATCAAACGTCAATATTTCTGGGAACTCTGCCCATTTCATTAATCTCTCATTATTTTTCTGCTCTCTACATCGCATCTCATAGCTTAAGATTTCATAAACCAGTTCATGATATGTCCAATTCTTTGCTTCAGCTTCACGGAGTAAATTCGGTAATTCTTTAGCCGTCTCAGCGAGGCGCAAGGTACGACATTTATCTTGTAAAATTTCATAGGGATGATGATTCATTCATTTTCACCTCCAGATAAGACTTTTAAATAAATGTCTTCGGATCGTTCTGGTGCTGATAAATCTTTATACTTCTCATTCAATTCAACGATTTTAGGTGAACTTTTTTGATATTGTACAGATAATGCATGTGCAATATCCCGAAAATCATTTGCACTGGTCATTCCAAGTTTCTTCATTTCAGATAAAGCTTCCTCACAATGATTTGGGTAAATTCTGATGGCTTGTTGTAGTACTTTGAGTTGATCCACTAAATGACGTGGATATCGTTCTTTCAATTTGTGTATTAACCATTGAATATTCTCTTTATCTATGAATGTTTCTTGAATTTGATGAATTAAAAGATCTCGTTTACTTGTGCTATGTTCCCGATGGGAGGGATCTGTAATAATCAATCCTTTTCCTTCGGATATTCGGTGCTTTGCTAACTCCATCCCAGTTTCTTTCAGTCGAATAATTAACCAACCATCCTCTTCTTGTAAATAAGCAAGATTTGGGGCATCTGCTCTATATGTTCCTTTAGGAACGCTATATCGATTTCCTTCATAACGAATAACATTGTCCTTATGGATATTTCTTGTTATACTTGGAGTTGAAACATTTGCGAAAATGTAAGTACCAGAGACTTTCTTTAAGTGTTGCTTTTCCAGGGCGTGCACTTCAGAAGGTCTCTTTTTCGTATTATGATGAACTTTATAGTTTCCTGTTCTTTTCAACCAAGCGTGGCACGATTGATTCCAATCTGAAAGATGATCGAATACTCGATTTTTGCTAAAATTATTTTTTACAAATTTCACAACCTGTTCAATTTTACCTTTTGATTCCGGATCACTCTTTCTACATAAATAAACATTAAATTTACGGGTATGATGATATTTAGTAAATTCAGCTGTAAGAATTAAATCACCTGCATTTTCACTAACTGCTAATAACGCATCTTGGTCATAGACCATTTCTTCTGGCATTCCTCCAAAGTATTCAAATGCATTTTCATGCATTCGAATCATATCGGAAGTACGAAAAGGTCGATCGAGCCATTCTACATATTTATATCTTGAATGTGATAAAACAAATGCGATAAAATACAACTTTAAAACAAATGAGCTGTTGTGTCAACAGCTCATCAGACTGTCGACAAACCCCAACTCAAATGCTTCATTTGAGTTGGGATTTGTCTTTTTTTGCTCATCATTTTCTAAGATTCTTCTCTTATTTAGGCTGGACATGGTCTTTTCCATGTCCAGTTTGCCATTTTCTTTAAGTTCATGGCAGCGAAAGTAAGCATCGCCTGCATGGACAATTTTTCCAGTCCTCGTAGAGTTGTCCATCGCATGCCATGCTTCTCTTTTCCATCGGCAAAGACCCGTTCAATCGTTTCTTTGCGCTTATCATATATATTTCTATTGATTTCTGTATGTCTTAAGTGGTCGACTTCTTCCACATAGTGCTCCCAAATGTGGCGATGAATAAATTTAGTGTGATCTTTACTTTGGGTACACTTTTCTAAAAATGGGCACGTTTTACATATTTCCGGTTTCGAAGCGTACTGTCGATATCCTTCTCTTGTTGTTGTTCGGTATTCAAGAGTTTGGTTGTTTGGGCAGATGTAACAATCATAATGCTCATCGTATACATATTCATACTTTTTAAAGAAACCGTCCTTTGTTCTAGGCCTTGTATATGGCATGACTGGACGAATCTCTTTATCCAATAGACTTTTCGCATTCGCTGGGGTTTTGTATCCGGCATCTACGGCTACTGCAGTTGGTTTGCCTACTTTTTCGATGACTTGTTCGAGTAATTGACCAAACACCTGACTATCATGAATATTCGCTCCCGTTACCTTGGTAGCTAAGACAAAGCCTTTTGCATCACAGGCGGTATGAAAAGAATAGGCAAACATCTTTTCCCGTTCATCTTTTACGTAATAGCCACTATCAGGATCGGTTGTACTGACCTTTATTTCCTTGGTTTCTTCCTTCTCTTTCGGGGGAAAGGGCTTTTTTCCATGGTTTTCACGGTCTTGGTTAATCTCTAACTCTAATTGCGCTTGATAGCTTTTTGTTTCTGCCCGGACAATTTTCTTATCGAACTTCTTTTTATTGGCGCTCGCTTTGACATGTGTTGAATCAATAAAGGCAACAGATGCATCCACTAATCCTTTATTCATCGCTTCTTTTAAAATACGATAAAAAATCTGTTCAAATAAATCAGTACCTTGAAAACGACGAACATAATTCTTGCCGAACGTTGAAAAATGAGGAATTTTCTCTGTGAAACCATATCCTAAGAACCATCGATACGCCACGTTGGTTTCAATTTCTTTGATCGTTTGACGCATGGATCGAATACCAAATAAATACTGCACAAAGACCATTTTAATGAGCACAACAGGATCAATACTAGGCCTTCCGTTATCTAGGCAATAGGTATCTTTGACAAGATCGTAAATAAAATCAAAGTCTATGGCTTGTTCAATCTTCCTTACCAAATGATTTTCTGGAACCAATTGATCAAGAGCCACCATTTCCAATTGATTTCGATTATTGTCAGTACGCTTCGATAACATCCTAAATTTCCCCCGTTAACCAAGAATTCTATCCCTATTATACAAAAAAAGCCTGTAGATTTGGCCCCTAGTTAGGGACTTTGTCTACAAGCTGAGCGCACATTTCTTAAAGGAATGTGCGCTTTTTTTCTGCAACACGCTTTGCTTAATAAATGGGAATTGACTATAATTCAGTTTAAAGTGGTTTGCATATAAAGGTTATTCTAGTTCAAAGGAGATATTTTAAGTGAAGCCGATCAATTTATTTTCGCTGCTGAATGCGAAAGAGGATTTGGATGAAACAAACTTTATCCAGTATTTGGAACAGTTTGGCATCAACCCAAGATTAAGGACGAGCGAATTTCTTGATTTGCATGCGTTTGTGGAATCATTAAGAAAAGGGCACGAAACGGTTGAAATTTACAATGGTTATTATGTCGGCTATATGATTAAGCAAATCGGGAAAGAATTTGATTTATTAAGAATCGGGAAAGATTGCGTCATCAATATCGAGTTGAAACGGGAGGGGGATATCGGGAAAGTTACGAAGCAGCTGGTTCAAAACCGGCATTATTTAAATTTTTTGGATGTGGACGTTTACAATTTTACCTACATTTCTTCGACAAACCGATTATATCAGTTGAATGAACATAATCAGGTGGATGAAATCGAAATACATACTTTAATTGAAAAATTGCAACGGCAACAGCTTCGCGTCATCGAAAATTTGGATGATTTGTTTGATCCATCGAATTACTTGGTATCCCCCTTTAATGCAACGGAAGCATTTATGGAAGATAAATATTTTTTAAGTGCCCAGCAAAGTACATATAAAAGGGAAATCATAACATCGAAGCTGGTCGATCAATCCAAAGTCTTTGCCCTCCAAGGTGGTCCCGGAACCGGAAAATCATTGCTCACCTATGACATTGCGAAAGAGTATATAAGACAATCAAAAAATGTCATTATTTTCAACTGCGGCCGATTGAATGGCGGGCATATCAAGTTGATCCAAGAATATCGGTGGCCGATCGTCCCCATCAGCAAGTTCCATGATGTCATCCATGATGAAAGCAATTTATCCAAATATGACTTGATCATTTTTGATGAGGCACAGCGGCTGTATCTTAAGAAGTTGCAGGAATTTATCCGACTCCTTGAAAAGTCGAAAACAAAATGCATTTTTTCTTATGATCCGAGCCAAGTGTTGACGGCTTTTGAAATGAAAAATAAAATACCGAAACTCATTGAAACGACATTGAAACCGGTGAAATACGAATTGACGGAAGTGGTCCGATACAATAAAGAAATCCATTCATTCATCAAAAAATTGTTTGATTTGTCATCACAGGTGCCGATGCAGCAATATTCCAATGTGAGCATCCAATATTTTTCCTCCGTCCAGGCTACGAAAAGCTACTTGAATTTTTTGCAGGAAGCCGGATGGAAAGTGATCGATTTCACTCCTTCCAGATACATAGATCCATCCAGAAACCATCCAATGGCGGTGACCACCGCGGATGTGATTGGGCAAGAGTTCGATCAAGTCGCGGCAGTGATTGATGAAACTTTTTACTATAAGCCGAATAACAGACTGGCGGCGAAAGTGGAGTGCAGGAAACCGTATTATCATCCGGCGAAAATGCTTTACCAAAACATCAGCAGAACAAGAAAGAAATTGCAGGTGGTCGTTGTCAATAACCTGGTTGTGATGGATCACATATTAAAAATCTTGAAGCATTAAATATACCATCCGATTTGGCATATACATAGAAGACAAAGAAAATGGCCGCCTCTTGGCTCGGCCATTTTCTCATTTGATGCGATTATCCTTTGCGCATCTTTTCATAAATCCTTTTCGCCTTTTCGGTATTGGAAAAATGCCATTTTGCGATGGAACGGAGGGTGTTTTCACCATGCTCCAACAAAATTTTTGCGGCCATTTCGTCCACCAGGTGGCCGGCTCCTTTTTGAAGGGGTAGTCCCACCATGGAAGACAACCGATCCATTTCCAGCAAAAATCCGTATCTTGCGATGATGGAAGCGGCGGCCACCGCTACATGAAGCTGTTCCGCTTTGGTTGAAAAAAGGACATTTTCCCGGACAATTTCTTTTTCGTTTTGGATATAGCCGTAATATGTTTCCCGTTCCGCAAATTGATCGATTAAGATATATTCGGGCTTTTCCGGGGAAATTTTTTGAAGCACATGCTTGATTGCTTGATTGTGCAACAGGGCTTTCATTTTTCCCTGGCTGAACCCGCGGCTTTGCAGCTCGTTATACTTGTCGTTGCGCAAAATCAACAGGCTATGGACACAGCTTTCGATAAGGTCCGGTGCAATTTCCCGTATTTTATCATCATTGAGTTGTTTTGAATCTTTGACGCCCAATTCTTTCACCAGTTCAATTTTTTCTTTGGGCACATAGACGCTGGCAACTGTTATCGGGCCGAAATAATCGCCCGTTCCGGTTTCATCGGATCCGATCACAGACATCCGGGAAAAGTTTTCCGGGAGCTGATCGCCTTTGATGCGGTTTGAATCTTGGACACCATTGCTTTCCGTCATGTCCCCAAACCGGCTTGCTTCCCGTTCTGCACCGGCCCCTTGAAACATCACTTTTCCGGAGTTGTAAACGGTGATCGCCGCATCGGGAAGTTTTGCGGCAAAGGCAACACCGGGGGCATTCCGCTCAATTTGGTATTTGAGATAATAAGCTTTTACTTCTTTACATTGTTCCGTTGTCAATTGCAAAACGATATTGGCCATAAAAGTATCCTTTCTCTGGAAAAATTTATATAGATTTTATCAAAATTTCTTCAATCTGATAAACCCTTACAACTCCATGTTGTATGTGACGGAATAAAGATGTTATGATTTATTTATTGATTCCGAAAAAATTTATATTTATATATAAAAGTGCTCCAATGCAAAGAATGATTCATCGAAATGCAAATCTGGGGGTGTCGAATTGGCTGAGCAAGAAAAAAATATACCGGAAAAAAATAAAATTGAAGTCAAAATCTATGGCTCTACATATAAATTGGTTGGCCCTGAATCAATCGGTCATCTGCGGTTGGTCGCTTCCATTGTGGACGATAAAATGCAAGAAATAAAATTACATAATCCATCCCTGAATACGACTCAATTGGCCGTATTAACCGCTGTCAATACGGTTCATGAATTATTAAAGTTAAAAGAAGAAGTTGAAAGATTAGAAGAAGAATTGAAAAAATTGAAGGGTTGAACTGCATGTTGGACATCATATTGCTCATTATTTTTGCGATTAGTTTGTTGATCGGAATAAAGCGCGGTTTTATCATGCAAGCCATTAACCTGGTCGGCTTTTTTGTCGCTTTAATTGTCGCTTATATTTACTATAAACCGCTGGCGGAAAAATTTGTATTATGGATTCCATATCCGGGAATCGAACCCGGTTCATCCTTGACATTGGTGCTCGATGCATTGGATGTGGATAAAACCTTTTATCGCATTATCGCTTTTGCCGTGATTTTCTTTGTTGTAAGACTTGCCATGCAAATTGTCGCTTCAATATTTGATTTTTTGGCCTTTTTGCCGGTATTAAAGTCGTTTAACCGGATCCTGGGCGCGTTGCTTTGCTTTGTGGAGTTTTATTTCATTCTGTTCATTTTATTGTATGTATTTGCTTTATTGCCGATTGATTCAGTACAAAAATACATGGGGAGCTCCATCATCGCCAATATCATGCTCGAGCATACACCAATCGTCACCCAATTGTTCCAGAAACTATGGTATAGTTATTTAGAAAATCAATAATCATCCATATGATTGTCAAAAGTATCTTCCATCTTCCACAATGGAGATACTTTTTTGCGGTTTACTAAAGAAAAAGGTGGGACACCGTTGAATAAAAAAACGATTATCCGAACGTTGGAAAAAATCGCATTGTATCTTGAATTGCAAGGGGAAAACCCTTTTAAAGTTTCCGCTTTCCGCAAAGCGGCGAATGCTTTGGAACTGGATGAAAGAAGCCTCGATGAAATTGACGACTTTACAAAAATCAAAGGGATTGGAAAAGGCACGGGGACAGTCATCGATGAACTGATCCAAACGGGGGAATCCCAAACATTAAAAGAGCTGGAACAACAAGTGCCAAAAGGGTTGATCCCGCTTTTGAAGATTCCTGGACTTGGCGGAAAGAAACTGGCCAAATTGTACCAGGAACTTGGCGTGGATAGCGCGGAATCATTAAAAGAAGCGTGTGAATTAAATAAAGTGCGCAATTTGCCGGGGTTTGGCCCGAAAACGGAAGAGAAAATCCTGAAAGAGCTTGAACAATTCGGGGAAAGGAAAGAAAGGCTTCCGATTTGGTATCTTGAAACCGTCGTGAAAGAAATCGAACAGCTTCTTTCCGCAATCGAAGAAGTTGAACGGTTCTCTGTTGCGGGAAGTTTCCGTCGTGTAAATGAAACGAGCAAAGATTTGGACTTTGTCATTGCGACGGAACAACCGGAAAAGGTGAGGGAACAGCTGTTAAACCGATTGGCCGTCAAAGAAATCGTTGGCAGCGGGGATACAAAAGTATCCGTCGTGATTGATTTGGACGAGCTTGTGAGTGTAGATTTCCGTTTAGTGGCAAAGGATGAATATATAACGACCCTTCATCATTTTACCGGTTCGAAAGATCATAATGTACGCATGCGGCAACTTGCAAAAGAACAGGGAAAGAAAATCAGCGAATATGGAGTGGAACAGCCCGATGGACAAGTGGTCACTTTCCGGTCGGAAGAAGAATTTTTTGCCCATTTTGGTCTTCCTTATATACCGCCAACTGTCCGCGAAACAGGACATGAATTGGATCGGTTAAAGGAACTGGAGGAATTGGTGACAATAGAAGATATTAAAGGGGATTTGCACATGCATACCACTTTCTCCGATGGAGCCAATTCCGTTTTTGAAATGGGTGAGGCGCTGATCCAAAAAGGGTATCAGTTTGGCGTCATTACTGACCATTCCCAATATTTGAAAGTGGCAAACGGGCTCACGCCGGAAAGACTGAAGAAACAGCGGGCTGAAATTGATGCGTTTAATGAAGCGCATCCGGGGTTTACATTGTTTGCCGGTACAGAAATGGATATTTTGCCGGATGGCACCCTGGATTATGATGACGATGTATTAAAAGAATTGGATTTTGTCATCGCCTCCATCCATACAAGTTTTTCCCAGCCGCAAGAAAAAATTATGGAACGTTTATTCAATGCCATAAAACATCCATATGTCCACATGATTGCGCATCCAACGGGAAGAATCATTGGCGAGCGGGAAGGTTATCGTCCCGATGTGCAACAATTGATTTATTGGGCGAAGGAATACGGGAAAATCCTGGAATTGAATGCCAGCCCGTACCGTCTCGATCTTTGCGTGGAGCATTTGAAACTCGCAATGGAACTTGGAGTGCCGATTGCGATCAATACCGATGCCCATGCCATTGAGCAATTGGAGTATATGGAGATCGGCACGAAATATGCCCAAAAGGCCTGGTTGAAAAAAGAGCTTGTTGTCAATACATGGAGCATCCAGGAGTTTAAAGCGTTTATTCGGAGAAATAAGTAATCAGTATGTTGACAGACAGGAGTGTTCAGAATGATTGCTGAACGAGCATTAAAAACCCTTGAATTTGATAAAGTGCGTGCCCAAGTGGCTGAATTTTGCACCTCTTCCCTTGGCAGAAGGCAAATTGAGCAATTGGTGCCGCAAACGGACTATGAAAAAGTGGCGGAGCTTTTGGAAGAAATGGATGAAGGGCTTGCTGTTTTGCGGGTGAAAGGGCATGTGCCGATGGGGGGCATTTTTGATATCCGTCCCCATTTAAAACGCGCTCAAATCGGCGCAATGCTCAGCGCGATGGAATTGATGGAAATCTCAAGCACCATACGGGCAAGCCGCATTTTGAGGAATTTTATTGAAGATATCGAAAATGATGGGGATATCCAGATCCCCCATTTCATCGAACGGAAAAATCAAATGCCGGTTTTGACCGCATTGCAGCATGAAATTGACGATTGCATCGATGAAAACGGGGCGGTGCTGGATTCTGCCAGCGCGGAGTTGAGATCCATCCGCCAGCAACTGCGCTCCGAAGAAGCCAAAGTGCGCCAAAAACTGGATAGCCTGGTGAGGGGACCGGGTGCCGCGAAAATGCTTTCCGATACCATTGTAACGATCCGAAATGACCGTTATGTCATCCCGGTGAAACAGGAATATCGAAGCCACTATGGCGGCATTGTCCATGATCAGTCTTCTTCCGGCCAGACATTGTTTATCGAGCCGGAATCCGTCGTGCAAATCAATAATGAAATACAGCGATTAAAGGTTCGGGAAAAAGCGGAAATCGAAAAAATCCTGCTCGCGCTCACGGCAAAAGTCCAAGAAGTGGTGAATGAACTGTTTGAACTTGTCAAAATATTGGGGGACATCGATGCCATTTTGGCAAAGTCAAAATACGGCACAAAAAACAAATGCGCGAAACCGGTTGTGAATAATGAAGGATATATACGTTTGATACAAGCGAGACATCCTTTGATCCCGATTGAAAAGGCAGTGCCAAATACAATTGAATTTGGACGGGATGTCACGGCCATTGTGATTACCGGACCAAACACCGGCGGGAAAACTGTCACTCTGAAAACGGTTGGACTGTGCACGCTGATGGCGCAGGCGGGATTACCGATACCGGCCGTCGATGGTTCTGAACTTTCCGTATTCCGTCAAGTGTTTGCGGATATTGGGGATGAACAATCCATTGAACAATCCCTTTCCACGTTTTCATCCCATATGGTGAACATTGTGGAAATTTTAAATCACTTTGATGAACATTCGTTAATCTTATTTGATGAATTGGGTGCAGGAACCGATCCGCAAGAAGGGGCAGCCCTTGCCATCTCCATCCTGGATGAAGTGGTGGGGCGTGGCGCCCGTGTCATGGCAACAACCCACTATCCGGAATTGAAAGCTTATGCCTACAACCGAAAAGGAGTTATGAATGCAAGTGTCGAATTTGATGTAGAGACGCTCAGCCCTACGTATCGGTTATTGATTGGCGTCCCTGGACGTTCCAACGCTTTTGAAATTTCGAAACGGCTCGGCTTAAAGGATTCCATCATTAATCAGGCCAAGTCTTTTACAGGCACCGACCGCCGCGAAGTGGAGTCGATGATCGCTTCATTGGAAGAAAGCAGACGTCGCGCGGAACAGGAAGCAGAGGAAGCGCATGAAATATTGGAAGAAGCGGAAGTATTGCATAAAGAGTTGGAAGAAAAGCTGAATGAATGGAATGAAAAGAAAGAAAGCCTGGAAGAAAAAGCGAAAGCGGAAGCGCGGAAAATCATAGAGGATGCCAAAAAAGAAGCGGAGAAAGTCATCAAAGAATTGCGGGAAATGCAGCAAAATGCGAGCCATGCCATCAAAGAGCATGAGCTCATCGAAGCGAAAAAACGGTTGGAAGAGGCTCTGCCGGAAGAGAATCCAATATTGAAAAAACAGGCAAGAATCCGTGAACGGGCTCAGAACTTGCAGCCCGGCGATGAAGTGAAAGTGTTGAGTTTCGGCCAAAAAGGGACGCTGCTCGAAAAGGCATCCGATCATGAGTGGGTGGTGCAGATCGGCATGTTAAAAATGAAAATCGACGAATCGGATTTGGAATATGTGAAGCCGGAGAAAGAAAAACAAATGGTGACGCTGACGACAGTGAAAAATCGGAGCAATCATGTTAAATTGGAATTGGACTTGCGCGGTGAGCGGTTGGAAGATGCCATCTTGAAAACGGAAAAATATCTCGATGATGCCCTTCTCTCCAACTACAGCCGTGTCACAATCATTCATGGAAAAGGGACAGGGGCTCTGCGCCAAGGGATACACGAATATTTGAAAAAACATAAACGGGTGCGTTCATTCCGATATGGAGAAGCTGGCGAAGGTGGCTTGGGAGTCACAATCGTTGAATTAAAATAAGGGGGATGGTGAATGTGGGTTCAAATTTTTGGCGGCATCCTTTAATTGAAACGGCCGGTTATTTCAGTGTTGTCGTATTATGTTTGGTGGTCGCTATGGTGTTGTTTGAAGTAGTGACGAAATATAAAAACTGGGAAGAAATCAAGAAGGGAAATATTGCAGTCGCCCTTGCAACCGGAGGAAAAATTCTGGGGGTATGCAATATTTTCCGATATTCGATTGAGAGACATAACACATTTTTTGAAATGATCGGTTGGGGGTTATATGGGTTTGTTCTGTTGATCATCGCCTATTTTCTATTTGAATTTTTGACCCCCCAATTCAATGTGGACAAGGAAATTGAAGAAGATAACCGGTCTGTCGGATTGATTTCGTTCACCATTTCGCTTGGTCTTTCCTTTGTCATCGGCGCCAGCATCATTTAGGGAGGTTCCAATGGAAAAACTAGCAAAAATACTCATTGCCGTAGCCGTCATTTTTGTCATCATAGGAATTTATTATTTAATTTCTTTATAATGATTGTTATTAAATTTCTAATTCTGGTAGAAACGCTGTTCTGCGTTTCTACTATTTTTTTGCTGTTTTTATGCATGCATTTATTATATAAGAATAATAAAACGGTTTATTTTTCGACAATATTCAACATAGAAAATGTTATTAAAATTATTGAATAAAAAAGAAAATAGTAGAATAAATGAGAAAAAGTTTATAATTTCAAAAAAATAGTTTGAAAGAAGAATCTTTTTCCATTATAATAAGTATAACAATTGTAAGAAAATTTTCACTTTTCCACGAAGGGGGATGTGTCGATGTCTGACAAAGTGTGGCTTAAACATTATCCTGCTGATATACCACATACATTGGAGTATGAAGAAATTCCCGTTCAAACATTTCTGACGCGGGCCTACGAAAAAAATCCAAAAAAAGTTGCAATCCATTTTATGGGAAGGGAATTGGATTATCAGGAACTGTATGAATCGGCACTAAAATTCGCCAACTACCTGCGTTCGATAGGGGTTGAAAAGGGAGACCGGGTGGCAATTATGTTGCCGAACTGTCCGCAAGCGGTGATTGGCTATTATGGCGTCTTATATGCAGGGGGAATTGTTGTTCAAACGAATCCGCTTTATACGGAAAGGGAATTGGAATATCAGATGCAGGATTCGGAAGCGAAAGTGATTTTGGCATTGGATATTTTATATCCGAGAATCATGAAAGTGAAAAATCAGACCAAAATTGAAAACGTTATCACTACCGGTATCAAGGATTACCTACCTTTTCCGAAAAATCTTGTCTATCCGTTCATTCAAAAGAAACAATATGGGTTCAGCGTCAAAGTGGAGCATCAAGGACATACGCACTTATTTACTGAAATCATGCGAATTGAAGAACCGGCTCCGATCGATGTGCCTTTCGATTTTGAGGAGGATTTGGCGCTTCTTCAATATACCGGTGGAACGACCGGTGTGCCAAAAGGGGTTATGTTGACCCATAAAAACTTGATTGCCAATGCAATGATGTGTGACGCATGGCTATACAAATGTGAAGAAGGGAAAGAAACGGTACTGGGATTGCTTCCGTTTTTCCATGTTTATGGTATGACGACGGTGCTGATTTTGACCATCATGAAAGGAAACAAGATGGTCCTGCTTCCGAAATTTGATGTCGAGCAAGTATTAAAAACCATTGATAAGCAAAAACCTACCCTATTCCCGGGAGCTCCGACGATGTATATCGGGCTGTTAAACCATCCGGATCTGAAAAAATACGACTTATCTTCCATTAACGCATGTATCAGCGGTTCTGCTCCTCTACCTGTGGAAGTGCAGGAAAAGTTTGAAGAAGTGACGGGCGGAAAACTTGTCGAAGGATACGGTTTGACAGAAACATCACCGGTGACCCATGCAAACTTTATTTGGGATAAACGGGTGGTTGGATCCATCGGCGTACCTTGGCCGGACACGGATGCGGTGATCATGAACCCGGAAGAAAACAAAATTTTGCCGCCGGGGGAAATAGGGGAAATCGCAATTCGGGGTCCGCAAGTCATGAAAGGCTATTGGAAACGTCCGGAAGAAACCGCAAAGTCTTTCGCAGACGGTTGGTTCTTGACGGGGGATTTGGGCTATATGGATGAAGAAGGTTTCTTCTATGTAGTGGACCGCAAAAAAGACATCATTATTGCGGGCGGATATAACATTTATCCACGGGAAGTGGAAGAAGTATTATATGAACATGAAGCTGTTCAGGAATGTGTTGTTGTAGGGGTGCCGGATCCGTACAGGGGAGAAACGGTGAAAGCATATATTGTATTAAAAGAAGGAAAAACGGTGTCGAAAGATGAATTAAATAAACATTGCCGTCAAAACTTAGCCGCCTATAAAGTGCCGCGCATTTATGAATTCAGGGATTCCCTGCCGAAAACTGCGGTGGGCAAGATTTTAAGACGGACATTGGTTGAAGAGGAGAAGAAAAAACAACAGGCAAAAGAGCTTCAGGCAAATTAATTTTTATTGACAGAAAGTTCATGAAATTATAATATGAAAATATGAATGAATAATCATTCATATTTTCATATTTTTTTGGTGGTGAACTTCATGAACCGAGATAAACCGAAATATATGCAAATCATTGATGCTGCGGTTATTGCAATTGCCGAAAATGGTTACCATCAAACGCAAATTTCGAAAATTGCGAAACAAGCTGGTGTCGCAGACGGGACTATTTACCTGTATTTCAAAAATAAAGAGGATATTTTGATTTCTCTGTTTAAAGAGAAAATGAGCGTTTTTATTGATAATTTGAAAGACATCATAAAAACGGAATCCAGCGCTACTGAAAAACTGTCAAAAATGATAGATAACCATTTCAACGTCCTAGCCAATGATCATCATCTTGCCACAGTCACCCAATTGGAATTGCGCCAGTCGAATAAGGAACTAAGATTAAAAATTAATGCCATTTTAAAAGAATATTTGAACCTTCTCGATAATATATTGATAGAAGGCATGATGAATGGCGAGTTCAATTCGGCGATGGATGTGAGAGTGGCAAGGCAAATGGTATTCGGTACCATTGATGAAACCATCACATCCTGGGTGATGAATGAATTTAGATACAACCTCTTGGATAATGCATCAAAAGTTAAGCATTTGTTGTTGAATGGAATAAAAAATAAATAAAGGAGTGTCACCATGGAATTTCTAAGCTGGAAAGCAGAAGACGGAGTAGCGATTGTAACGATTAATCGCCCACCCGCAAATGCGCTTGCACAACAATTGATTCGTGAATTGGACGAATTGTTGAATGAAATTGAGCAAAATGACGATGTACGCGCCGTTTTGCTTCATGGCGAAGGGCGTTTCTTCTCGGCGGGAGCTGATATTAAAGAATTTACAGAGTTATCTTCCCCTGACCAGGCAGTAAAACTTGCCGAAAATGGACAAGGGGTGTTCAATCGCCTAGAATCTTTCCCGAAACCGGTGATTGCGGCAATTCATGGGGCTGCTTTAGGCGGCGGACTGGAACTTGCGATGAGCTGCCATATCCGCTATGTTGCCGAAGATGCGAAGTTGGGTCTTCCTGAACTGAACCTTGGCATTATTCCTGGATTTGGCGGAACTCAAAGACTGCCGCGTTATGTTGGAGCTGCAAAAGCGGCGGAAATGATTTTTACCGGAGAGCCGATTTCAGGAGTGGAAGCTGTACAATGGGGACTTGCCAACAAAGCGGTACCGCAGGAAGAGCTGTTGCCGAAAGCTTTGGAATTGGCGAAAAAGATTGCCAAAAAGAGCCCGGTATCATTGAAATCCGCCATTCATGCATTGCAGTTCAATAGAGCCTCTTTTGATGACGGCCTCAAAGCGGAGGCGGAACAATTCGGGGTTGTCTTCCAATCAGAAGACGCAAAAGAAGGCATTCAAGCATTCATTGAAAAACGCCAACCAACATTCAGTGGAAAATAATCGACTTATTAGGAGGTTTTATACATGAATATTTTCGTATTAATGAAACGCACTTTCGATACAGAAGAAAAAATCGTAATTCAGGATGGAAAAATCCAGGAAGATGGTGCTGAATTCATTATCAACCCATATGATGAATATGCCATTGAAGAAGCGATTCAAGTGAGAGATCAGCACGGCGGAAAAGTGACTGTGATTTCCATCGGCAATGAGGAAGCGGAAAAACAACTGCGTACAGCCCTTGCGATGGGAGCGGATGAAGCGGTTTTAATCAACACGGAGGATGATGTGGAAGAGCTGGACCATAGCGGTGCGGCTTATATTCTCGCAGAATATTTAAAAGATAAAGAGCCTGACTTGATTTTGGCCGGAAATGTGGCAATTGATGGCGGTTCCGGTCAAACAGGTCCGAGAGTTGCGGATTTGCTTGGCATCAATTACGTGACAACGATTACAAAATTGGAAATTGACGGAGAAAACGTGAAAATCGTCCGTGACGTTGAAGGGGATTCCGAAATCATTGAAACGAGCCTTCCTCTATTAGTGACGGCACAACAAGGGTTGAATGAACCAAGATATCCTTCTTTGCCTGGTATCATGAAAGCGAAGAAAAAACCGCTTGAAGAGTTGGAATTGGACGATTTGGACATTGATGAAGATGATGTGGAAACAAAAATCGAGACAGTGGAAGTATTCTTGCCTCCGCAAAAATCCGCCGGCCGCATTTTGCAGGGCGAACTAAAAGACCAAGTGAAAGAATTAGTAAACTTACTTCATTCAGAAGCAAAAGTGATTTAACAACTATTAAATGATCCGAAGAAATGAAGCGTCATAGAATAAATCGATTCGTACAGTAATGGAGGGAGTACAATGTCAAAGAAAATATTAGTATTAGGTGAAGTTCGTGACGGGGCACTGCGCAACGTTTCTTTTGAAGCAATCGCAGCAGCGAAACAAATTGCGGATGGCGGCGAAGTGGTTGGCGCCCTATTAGGCCACCAGGTGACAGATCTTGCAAATGAATTGATCGCATACGGTGCTGACCGGGTAATCGTTGTAGAGCATCCTCATTTGAAAACATACACTTCAGACGGTTTCAGCCAAGGATTGCTTGCCATTATTGAACAAGAAAAACCGGAAGGAATCGTCATCGGACACACGGCTTTAGGAAAAGACTTGGCGCCAAAAGTGGCTTCCCGCCTTCAATCAGCATTAATTTCCGATGTGACTGTAATTGAAGGGGCCGGCGATGATGCGTTGTTCGTCCGTCCGATTTACTCCGGAAAAGCCTTTGAAAAAGTAAAAATCAAAGAAGGACTTGTATTCGTCACAGTTCGTCCTAACAATATCGCGCCACTCGAAAAAGATGCGGGCCGCACAGGAAATGTTGAGTCCCTTTCTGTTGATATCAAAAACTTGCGCACAATCGTAAAAGAAGTTGTCCGCAATGCAACAACAGGAGTGGATTTGACTGAGGCGAAAGTCATCGTTTCAGGCGGCCGCGGTGTAAAATCTGCGGAAGGATTCAAACCATTGAAAGAACTTGCGGACTTGTTGGGCGGTGCTGTCGGAGCTTCCCGCGGTGCTTGTGACGCAGGATATTGCGATTACGCGATGCAAATTGGACAAACAGGTAAAGTGGTGACACCGGATTTATATATTGCTTGCGGTATTTCCGGCGCAATCCAGCACTTGGCTGGTATGTCCAACTCCAAAGTCATTGTTGCCATCAACAAAGATCCGGAAGCTAATATCTTCAAAGTGGCAGATTACGGAATTGTCGGAGACTTGTTTGAAGTGGTTCCTTTATTAATTGAAGAAGTGAAAGCATTGAAAGTGAATTCATAATCCCGGGAAACGGTAAGTTCCTGTATCGCCACATCTCAATTGTTTGAGATGTGGTTGTTTTTTGTTGTATGATAAAAATCATCAATGGACAACTTTGTTATGAAATTAAGAAAATTTGCATTTGCAACTAAGAGTTTCAAGTTCTTGAAACTCTTTACTACACTTTGAATTTTTGACATGCTATACTACATAAAGATGTTACATTAAGGAGGCATTTTAAATGGCAATTGTACATGCTACTGATCAAAACTTCGCACAAGAAATTTCTTCCGGCTTGGTATTGGTGGATTTCTGGGCAACTTGGTGCGGACCTTGCAAAATGATTGCTCCAGTTTTGGAAGAACTTGATGCTGAAATGGGCTCTGAAGTGAAAATCGTAAAAGTCGATGTGGACAATAATCCGGCAACAGCTGCAGAATACCAAATCATGTCCATTCCATCATTATTATTATTCAAAGATGGCCAATTGGTTGCTAAAACAGTTGGATTCCAGCCAAAAGAAGCTTTGGTTGAGTTCATCAATAACAATAAATAATGTTCTTAAAGAGCACATGGATATGTGCTCTTTTTTTATACTCACAGTTTCCGCAGAGAAAACTTCTCGCTTTTTGCATACATATATCCATATAATATAGTTAGTAAGCAGGTTGATAAAATGCAGGGTGATACTTCATGAATGAAACAATTCAAAATAAACTGGCGCTTTTGCCGGAGCTGCCCGGATGCTATTTGATGAAAGACAGGCAGGGAACGGTGATATATGTAGGAAAAGCAAAAATTTTAAAAAACAGGGTCCGTTCCTATTTTACCGGCTCCCACGACGGAAAAACGCAGCTTTTGGTAAGTGAAATAGAGGATTTTGAATATATCGTGACCTCCAGTGATTTGGAGGCTTTGATTTTGGAACTCAACTTGATCAAACAATATGACCCGAAATATAACGTGATGCTGAAGGATGATAAAAGTTATCCTTACATAAAAATTACGAATGAAAAATATCCGCGAATCATTACGACGAGAAAAGTCAAAAAAGACAAAGCAAAATATTTTGGGCCATATCCAAATGTATCTGCGGCAAATGAAACAAAGAAACTGCTCAACCGCATCTATCCATTGAGAAAATGCAACCGCATGCCGGACCGGGTTTGCTTGTATTATCATATGGGACAATGTTTGGCTCCATGTGTCAAAGAGATTGATCCGAAAATTTATGAAGAGATGACCAATGAAATTGTGCGATTTTTGAATGGCGGCCATGAAGAAGTGAAAAAAGAATTGGAGAAAAAGATGGTGGAGGCTGCGGAAAAGCTTGAATTTGAACGGGCGAAAGAATATCGGGACCAAATCCAAAATATCGAAGCGGTCATGGAAAAACAGAAAATTGTGTCAGGCGATCAAACCAACCGCGACGTATTTGGTTATGCCGTCGATAAAGGCTGGATGTGCGTGCAAGTCTTTTTCGTCCGCCAAGGCAAGCTGATTGAGCGGGATGTATCGCTATTCCCGATATACCGGGATCCGGAAGAGGAATTTTTAACCTATGTCGGCCGTTTTTATGATACGGAACACATCAAGCCGAAGGAAATTTTAATACCGGATCATATTGATAAAGCGATTTTGGAAGAATTATTACATGTGAAAGTCATAGTGCCAAAACGGGGCCAAAAAAAAGAGTTGGTGGAGCTGGCAAACAAGAACGCGACACTTGCCATCCAGGAAAAATTCCAATTGATCGAGCGGCAGGAAGAACGTACCATCGGCGCCTGCCAACAATTGGGCGAAGCGCTCAATATTGCAACCCCATATCGCATCGAAGCTTTTGACAACAGTCATCTGTATGGTGCGGATCCGGTCAGCGCAATGGTCGTATTTATTGATGGAAAGCCGGCAAAGAAAGAATACCGCAAATATAAATTGAGGGAAGCTGCAAAACATGACGACTATGGCGCAATGCAGGAAGTCATCCGCAGGCGTTACACCCGTGTATTGAGGGATCATTTGCCGCTTCCGGATTTGATCATCATCGACGGTGGAAAAGGGCAGATGGAGGTTGCCCGGGAAGTGTTGGAAGATGAACTGGGATTGTCCATTCCCATCGCCGGTCTTGCAAAGGATGATAAGCATCGCACTTCAGAGCTCTTATTCGGGGATCCGCCCGTTTCCATTCCTTTGAAAAAAACGAGCGACGCCTTTTACTTGCTTCAGCGCATACAGGATGAAGTCCACCGCTTCGCCATCACGTTTTTAAGACAGCAGCATCAAACGAACGCTTTCCGCTCGGTTCTCGACGAAATCGAAGGCGTGGGTCCAAAGCGGAAAAAGCAATTATTGCATCATTTCGGCTCCGTGAAAAAAATCAAAGAAGCATCTGTTGAAGAATTGATGGAAGCAAAGATGCCCAAAGCGGTTGCGGAATCCATCTATCAACATTTCCATGGAGACACATTGTCAAAGCAATAACTGTATGATATTGTAAGTTTGAAAAGTTGAAATGTTCAGATAGTAATGGGAGCTTCATGGGCAACCGGCAGGAGAAGCAGGATTTCCGAGGTGCTATGGAATTGTACGTTCCGGTTGAATCTGTTTTTATCAAAGCAATATTTGACAGTCAGAATCCTGATGGTTCTGAGGAGCTATCTCAAAAAGGGGAATTGAGGCAGCTTTTCACCACCCTTGTGAAGAGTTGCTTTTTTCTTTCGTCATAGAAACATTGGAACTTCGCTTGGCTAGTGAAATTAAGGGGAGTGTAGCGATGATTAACATTGTAGTGAAATTGAATGAAAAGAATTTGTCTACGCCTGAACAAATTGGAGAAACAGCAAAAAGGCTGATTGAAGAAAAAAAATTTGGCCGCAATGTGGTGGCGGTGGTCCCTTCAACGGAATTGATCAACGGCAGTTTGGAAAAAATCGCCTTTTCATTATCCGATTCCCCAACGGAAAGGGAATTGGATGCCATCCATTCCACAAATGCCCAAATCGCCGCCAGCTTGTTGTCCATCGCCATTCAAAAAAGGGGGTTTAGAGCCCATTCCCTCAATGGTTGGCAACTTGGGGTGCGAACAACGAAAAAAACGGCAGGACATGCCCGAATCGAAGAACTTAACGGGGATGTCATCATCGAACGGTTCAAAAAAGGTGAAATTGTGGTTGTAGCAGGTGGACAAGGGGTCGATGAGGAAAATGACATCACCTTGCTTGGCGATGGAGGATCAGATACAACTGCGGTAGCGGTGGCAAAAAGCATCGGTGCAGATCGGGTTGAAATTTATACGGAACTTGACGGAGTGTATACAGGAGATCCAAGCACCATTCAGCGGGCACGCAAACTGATAGACATCACATATGATGAGATGTTGGAACTGTCTTATTTGGGTTCCAAAGTCGTTCACCCGAGAGCAGTGGAGTTGGCAAAAAAATTTGAGATACCAATCGTTGTCCGCTCGAGTACAAAAAATGTCCGAGGTACATTGATTAAGGGAGAGATCGAAATGGAGAAAAATTTAATCGTTCGTGGCGTTGCATATGAGACTGACATCATCCGTTTTACAGTCGGCTATGAATCTTTGGAAAAATCTTCCCTTGCGAATTTGTTCAATACACTGGCGAAACATCATGTGAATGTGGACATAATCGTTCAGTCCGTTATGAGCGAAGTGAAGCCGACAATCTCTTTTTCAATTGCAAAAGAAGATTTGGCGAATGCGGTGAAAGTTCTTGAAGATCATAAAGAAGAACTCGGCTTCCAATTTGCGGATTTCGAAGTCGGTTTGGCAAAAGTGTCCATCGTCGGTTCGGGCATGGTTTCCAATCCGGGGGTGGCTGCAAGAATGTTTGCCCGTTTATGCAAAGAAAATATACCTGTGAAAATGGTTTCCACTTCCGAGATCAAAGTTTCCGTTGTTGTGCCTCAGGATGATATGATCCGCGCCGCCAACGCATTGCATGAAGAGTTCGGCCTTGCCGAGGAATTGGTGTGAAATAAAAAAGGGGGGCGAAATTGCCCCTCACTCTTTCGTTTTTTCTTTCAAATCCATTTTTACAGTAAAGAAAACTTGATGCTGGTTTTCCTTTTTTTCTTCAAAGCATTCCGTCAAAAAGCCTTTGAAATTTTGGATCTGTTCAGCGATAAAGCCGGCTTCCAAGCGGAAATTCCGCTCTTTGATCTTTAACTGCTCCGGATCATTCGTTAAGCGGAAAACGAATCCGTCTTTCGTTTCTTTTTCAAGGGTGAGGTCGCCCCATCCCGCATCTTTAAAGAAGGAAATGATCAAAGGGATATCGGTGCACGGGAATTTGCGGGCCAAATCTTTGCCTGCCCAATAAAGAATATCTTTTTCATGTTTTCCCAGGATGGATGGCAATAAATAATCCCTGATCAGTTCGTAACCGAAATAAGGGAATGTGTCTCTAGTTGCTGTCATATACCAAGAACCTCTTTCTACACATTTTTTTCTTTTTTTGTGAGATTATTGAAATATCGAAAAATAGAGAAAAATGTCACTTTAGAGAAAAACAGTCAATTTTATAGAAAATTTTGAAAAATTTTTACTTAGATAAATATTCGCAACGAACCTTGACGGTAATAGTTCATGGGGGTACAATGAACTTGTCATAATATTGTACCATTATGAGTAATACAGTCAATGCATAAAGCGTTTACAATTTGTGACGACTTATTGACTACTTATTTTTATCATTTAAGGGGGTATCAGTCTTGGCAAAAAATGAGTTTTACTGGCGCCGACTACATTCTTTACTTGGTGTTATTCCTGTAGGGCTATTCTTGATCTTCCACTTAAGTGCAAACTTTACAGCAACAAGAGGAGAAGAAGCTTACAACAATTTTGTAGCAGGAATGGACAAAGTTCCTCTACTAATCGTTATTGAATGGATTGTGATTTACATTCCGATCTTATTCCATGGTTTATATGGAATTTTTATCGCCTTTACAGCAACACCAAACAACAAGCGCTTCAGTACATTCCGTAACTGGATGTTCTTATTGCAACGAATTACTGGCGTGTTTCTAGTAATCTTCATTGCTTGGCACATTTTCCAAACACGCATCCAAAAAGCTTTAGGTGCAGAAGTAAACTTCAATATGATGGAAGAAATCGTTGCAAATCCTTGGATGTTAGGATTCTACATTGTGGGTATCCTTGCAGCTACATTGCACTTATCTAATGGTTTATGGGCATTCTGTGTAAGCTGGGGTATTACACAATCTCCACACTCACAAAAAGTGTTCACTTGGCTTTCAATGATTTTCTTTGTAATCATCAGCATCATTGGTATATCTGCAATTCTAGCATTCGCTTAATCACTAAATAGAACATCCAAACAGAAAAGAGGAGTGAGAAAAGATCATGGCTAAAAAGAAATTAATCGTTGTTGGAGGCGGCTTGGCTGGTCTAATGGCAACGATGAAAGCAGCCGAATTGGGTACTGAAGTAGAATTATTCTCATTAGTTCCTGTTAAACGTTCACACTCAGTATGTGCACAAGGCGGAATTAATGGTGCAGTAAATACAAAAGGTGAAGGGGATTCTCCATGGATCCACTTTGACGATACAATTTACGGTGGGGACTTCTTGGCAAACCAACCACCAGTTAAAGCGATGTGTGAAGCAGCACCTGGTATCATTCACATGTTCGACCGTATGGGAGTTATGTTCAACCGTACTCCTGAAGGTTTACTTGACTTCCGTCGTTTCGGTGGTACATTGCATCACCGTACTGCATTCGCAGGTGCAACAACAGGTCAACAATTGCTTTACGCTCTTGATGAACAAGTTCGCCGCTACGAAGTGGAAGGTTTAGTAACAAAATATGAACACTGGGAATTCCTTGGTATCGTTCTTGACGATGAAGGAGTTTGCCGTGGTATCGTAGCGCAAGATTTGAAAACTTCCGAAATCAAATCATTCCGCTCTGATGCAGTAGTTATGGCAACAGGTGGTCCTGGTATCATCTTCGGTAAATCAACAAACTCTGTCATCAACACTGGTTCAGCAGCGTCTATCGTATATCAACAAGGTGCATCATATGCGAACGGTGAGTTCATCCAAATTCACCCAACTGCGATTCCTGGTGACGACAAAAACCGTCTAATGAGTGAATCTGCCCGCGGTGAAGGTGGACGTATCTGGACATATAAAGATGGTAAACCTTGGTACTTCTTAGAGGAAAAATATCCTAAATATGGTAACTTAGTACCTCGTGACATCGCAACTCGTGAAATTTTCGATGTTTGCGTAAACCAAAAATTAGGTATCAATGGTGAAAACATCGTATACCTTGACTTGTCTCACAAAGATCCGCATGAACTTGACGTTAAACTCGGCGGTATCATTGAAATTTACGAAAAATTCGTTGGTGACGACCCACGTAAAGTACCAATGAAAATCTTCCCTGCAGTTCACTACTCAATGGGTGGATTATGGGTTGACTACGATCAAATGACTGAAATTCCTGGTCTATTTGCTGCCGGAGAATGTGACTACAGTCAACACGGTGCAAACCGTTTAGGCGCGAACTCCTTGCTTTCTGCGATTTACGGCGGTATGGTTGCCGGACCTAACGCAGTTAAATACATGGAAGGCTTGAGAAGACATGCGGACGATCTGCCACAATCTCTATATGATCAATATGAAAAACAAGAGCAGCAAAAATGGGATAACATCCTAAATATGGATAAAGGAAATGAAAACGCATACTTGCTTCATAAAGAACTAGGCGAATTGATGACAGACAACGTAACAGTTGTACGTTATAATGACCGCCTACAAAAAACATATGACACACTTGGTGATATGTTGGAACGTTGGGAAAATATCAACATCCACGACACTCAAAAATGGAGCAACCAAGGCGCACACTTCACTCGTCAATTGAAAAACATGTTGTATCTTGCACGAGTAATCACAAAAGGTGCTTTATTGCGTAACGAATCACGCGGTGCGCACTATAAACCGGAATTCCCAGAACGTGACGATGAAAACTTCTTGAAAACAACAATGGCGAAATTCGATCCATCTACTGGAGAGCCAATCATTACTTATCAAGATGTGGACGTATCATTAATTCCACCTCGTAAACGTGACTACTCTTCGAAAGGGGATAATTAATCATGAGTACACAACAAGTGGAAAGTGGAAAAAAAGTAAGATTTAAAATTTTACGTCAAGATAATCCAAATGGTGCGAGCCGCTGGGAAGAATTTGATGTACCATATCGCCCAGGCATGAACGTGATTTCGGCATTAATGTATATTCGTCAAAATCCAGTAACTGCTGATGGAAAACAAACAACACCAGTTACTTGGGATATGAACTGCCTCGAAGAAGTTTGTGGTGCATGTTCGATGGTGATTAATGGTCGTCCACGTCAATCCTGCTCTGCGTTGGTCGATCAACTTGAACAACCAATTCGCCTTGAACCAATGAAAACTTTCCCAGTTGTGCGTGACTTGCAAGTTGACCGTAGCCGTATGTTCAATGCGTTGAAAAAAGTTAAAGCGTGGATTCCAATTGACGGATCCTACGACTTGGGTGAAGGTCCACGCATGCCTGAACGTAAACGTCAATGGGCATATGAATTATCAAAATGCATGACTTGCGGTGTTTGTTTCGAAGCTTGTCCAAATGTTTCCGAGAAATCCAGCTTCATTGGTCCGGCTCCGCTTTCTCAAGTGCGTCTGTTCAACACACATCCAACAGGTGCGATGAACAAAGACGAACGTTTGGATGCAATCATGGGTGAAGGTGGACTAGCAAACTGCGGTAACTCTCAAAACTGTGTTGCTGCATGTCCTAAAGGTATTCCTTTAACAACATCCATTGCTTCTCTAAACAGAGCGACAACTGTTCACATGTTCCGCAAATTCTTCGGTTCCGACCACATGGTAGACTAATACAAAAAAACGCAGCCAATTCGATTTCGGATTGGCTGTTTTTTTTTGAAAAATGGATGACCAATTTTAAAGAGTTTGCATACTATAGTAAGCGATTTGATTGCAGAGGGGCTGCAATATCGAATTCCCCCCTACTTTTCCCCACCCCTTTCAACACGGTTCGACATTTTCATTCATTTCGATGTTCAAACAACTATTGTATAATCATAATTGTTATATGAATAAAATAAGGGGATGGGAATATGAAAGAAGCTTATATTGACGATTTACAACAATGGGAGAAAGAATTTAAATTTTACACTGAAGAAATAGTCCGGTTTGGTGATGTAGACATGTATGGCCATTTGAACAATGTGGTGCCTTTTTCTTATTTTGAACATGCCCGCATTGAGTATTTCAAATGGCTGAACATCAAAAGCAATTGGGGTTCGCAAGATGAACAATTGATCCCCGTTGCAGCGGATTTGCAATGCGATTATTTGAAGCAGGTCTATTACGAAGAGAAATTGAGGGTTTATGTGAAAACAGCCCGTGTGGGGAATTCATCCATAGATCTTCATTATATGGTAAAAAATGAAAAAGATGAAATTGTATTAACGGGAAGAGGGGCTTTGGTGCAAATCAATAAGGAAACAGGAAGACCTGCCCCATGGACTGAGGAACAAAAGGCAATATTAATTGGGAAATAGTGAAAATGCCCTCACAGCATTACCCCTCCTGACATACTTTACATAGAGAGGAGATAGGAGGGTGTTGCCTTATGAGTAGCCCGCAGCATCGTTCGCTACTAACGAAAAGAGAGCGGGAAATATTCCAATTATTAATTTTGGATTATTCCACAAAAGAAATATCCCAGAAATTGGGTATCAGTGAAAAAACAGTGAGAAATCATATTTCGAACACAATCCAAAAGCTGGGAGTTTCCAGCAGGTCACAGGCACTGATCGAGTTGTTAAGGCTAGACGAATTATCATTGCACTAAAAAAATTTTGCGATTCAGTTCATCATATCTGTATTCCTTTTCAAAATAACAGCCGTTTTTGCATCCACATTCTTTTTTATGTTTAAGCTGTGCATGTTTCGGGCAAATTAGCATTGATGATCATGGCATTCAGTTGAAAAGATTGTCTCCTCCTATTTCTTTGTATATAATAAAGAATCGTTGAACGAAGTAAAGAATTAATCCAAAATAGAATAGATATGAATTGACATACAAATGAAATAGGATAGAGGCGGTAACAAGTGAATGCCCCGATAGGCGTTATTGATTCAGGAGTTGGCGGCTTAACGGTTGCAAAACAGATCATCAAAGCTTTACCTAATGAAACAATCTATTATATTGGAGATACTGCAAGGTGCCCTTATGGCCCACGAAGAAAGGAAGAGGTTCTCAAATTTACGCTGCAATTGGCAAGAGCATTGGAAAAGAAACATATTAAAATGCTCGTCGTCGCATGTAATACGGCAACAGCGGTTGCATTGGACGCGTTAAGGGAACAGCTTTCGATTCCGGTAGTGGGCGTCATCAATGCAGGAGCCCGGGCAGCGGTGAAAAAAACACGGCGCAATGAAATTGTCGTACTTGCAACGGAAGGAACCATAAAAAGCGGTGCATATGAACGTGCACTTCTTTCATTAAACACAAAGGCGAAAATCATTCCTCTTGCGTGTCCGACATTTGTGCCGCTTGTGGAAAGCGGAGAATATGAAGGACAGTTTGCATTCGACCTTGTAGCCAATGGATTAAAGCCGCTTGAAAATAAAAGTTTTGATACAGTCATTTTAGGTTGTACCCACTATCCGATGATCCAACATCATATCGAAAAGGTAGTGGGACCCAATGTGACCGTTTTATCTTCAGCGGAAGAAACGGCAAAAGAAGTAAAGGAACTTTTGAACTATCAACATTTGTTTCGAACAGAAAAAAGCAAACCGCATCATATTTTCTATGTGACCGGCTCTGTGCCCATTTTCCGTTCCATCGCTGAAAATTGGCTGGAAATGGAACATCTGGATATCCGAAAAATACATTTAAAATAAAAGCGATATTTTATCCAATCACTTTGAGTCTCATGCGATTCGGTACAGATGCGGCAATAGTATCGGTTGTACCGAATTGCATGAGACATGAAGAAAGCTCGAAAGGTACATTTCGAGCTTTTTTACTTGTAGGGCAGTGCTACAAGCTATAATGAGTGTATGCCTGAAAAGTTTTAAAAATGTGCAATGACTTTTTTCTAAAGGAAAAGTATGTTAATATATGGGCGATTATTTTTAGGAGGAAAGTGCATGAGAGTAGATAGAAGAGAAGTAAACGAATTAAGACCAGTCTCTATAGAAACGGATTATTTGATGCATCCTGAAGGTTCAGTATTGATTCAAGTTGGAAATACAAAAGTGATTTGCACAGCCACATTGGAAGACAAGGTGCCAAGTTTTCTTCGTGGACAAGGGAAAGGCTGGATCACTGCAGAATATTCCATGCTGCCAAGAGCCACACAAGAGCGGACAGTCCGTGAAGCATCCCGGGGGAAAATCGGCGGCCGTACGATGGAAATCCAGCGTTTAATTGGACGGGCACTGCGGGCAGTGGTCGATTTGGAAGCATTGGGGGAAAAAACGATTTGGATAGACTGCGATGTCATTCAAGCGGATGGAGGAACGCGTACGGCTTCCATTACAGGTGCATTTGTTGCCTTGACACAGGCCATTGCAAAACTTCATAAAGAAACCCCATTTGAAAAGTTCCCTGTGACAGATTTCTTGGCTGCGACAAGTGTAGGTTTCATCGAATCCATCGGTCCTGTGTTGGATTTGAATTATGCGGAAGATTTTGAAGCAATGGTGGATATGAATCTTGTCATGACAGGAAGCGGCCGGTTTGTTGAAATTCAGGGTACCGGGGAGGAAGCGACTTTTTCCCGCGATGAATTGAATGCATTGCTTGATTTGGGGGATAAAGGGATTCGCGAATTGATTGAAATACAAAAATCGGTTCTTGGCGAAGATGCGAAGCTCATTCAAACAGAGGAGTCGGAAGAATGAAACAAGTAGTGATTGCAACAAAAAACAAAGGAAAAGCCAAAGATTTTGAAGCCATTTTCAAACCGCTGAATTACGAGGTCATCACCATGTTGGATGTCGCAAACGATATGGAAATAGAAGAGACGGGAACAACCTTTGAGGAAAACGCGGTATTGAAGGCGGAAACGCTCTCAAAAGCCCTTGGAAAACTTGTGATAGCGGATGATAGCGGATTGGAGGTAGACGCCCTGGGAGGCGAACCAGGGGTGTATTCCGCCCGTTACGCGGGGGATCATGACGATGAAGCGAATATTCAAAAAGTGCTCGTGAACTTGGAGGGAGTGCCCGATGAAAAACGCACCGCCCGCTTCGTCTGTGTCATCGCCATCAGCGGACCGGATATCGAAACCAAAACTTTCCGTGGCACTTGTGAAGGGACAATCTTGCACGAAAAACGTGGTTCAAACGGTTTTGGCTATGATCCGATCTTTTACGTACCGGAACTCGGCAAAACCATGGCGGAACTGACTCCGGAACAGAAAGGGGCCATTTCCCACCGCGGAAATGCCATTCGAAAGCTGACAGAGGAATTGCCGAATGTATTGAAATAAGAAGCAGACAGTTTGGTAATTTTTATAAACAATTGAATTCTCCATAAGGATTTATTATATTATTGGTAATGCTGTGAAAATGGAGGAAAAGGAAATGATACCAAACTGTCCAAAATGCAATTCGGAATATACCTATGAAGATGGAAATTTGTTTATTTGTCCTGAATGCGCCCATGAATGGAGCGGGGATGAACAAACAGAAGAAGATGGACTGATCGTAAAAGATGCTTACGGCAATATCTTGCAGGATGGCGATACGGTGACCATCATTAAAGATTTGAAGGTAAAGGGGAGTTCATCCACATTAAAAATCGGGACAAAGGTGAAAAACATCCGATTGGTGGAAGGCGACCATAACATCGACTGCAAAATTGACGGCTTTGGCGCCATGAAACTGAAATCCGAATTTGTGAAAAAAGCGTAAGAAAAGGGGCACAAGCGGCCTCTTTTTTGTTTGGGACAAGACGATGTATATTTCTTCAGGCATTTGCATAAATTTCAATCAGAACGGCTAAGAAATTTTGAATGAACCTTTTACATTTATAGAAAAATTTATTAATATTTTATGCAGTTAGAGGATTTTTTCGTGAAAAGCAACCAATAAGGGTGAATCCGATGAAAATATTAGTAATGAGCGATACCCACGGAGATGCAGAAATTATTCAAACGGTAAAAAGCCGCCATCCTGAGGCGGATGTGGTCATTCATTGCGGAGACAGCGAACTGGATTACGATCATCCGTATTTGGAGGGGATCAAACGGGTTCGCGGAAATTGCGACCGGGACAAACGCTTCCCGGATGAAGAGCTGTTTGAAGTGGAAGGGAAAAAGATTTTTGTGACTCACGGCCATTTATTCAATGTGAAGTCCACCGTGATGAATTTGTTTTATCGCGCAAAAGAAGTGGAAGCCGATGCGGTTTTTTTTGGCCATTCACACGTGCTGGGGGCAGAGCTGATAGACAATGCCTTGTTTGTAAACCCGGGCAGTTTGTTGAAGCCGCGGGGAATGGATAAAAAGAGTTACGCGGTGATTGATTGCAAGGAGAATGTTTGGAGAGTCACCGCTTATACAGATCAAGGCGAAGAAATTTTTCAACAGAAATTTCAGTTGGAATAATTGGAGAAAAATGTAGTGTGAAAATCAGGGAAAAAATAAAAAAATCCGTTGACATTTTCACACTACACTAATATAATAAATATTGTCCTTTGGAAAACGAAATATGTCTCAGTAGCTCAGCTGGATAGAGCAACGGCCTTCTAAGCCGTCGGTCGGGGGTTCGAATCCCTCCTGGGACGCTAGAAAAAAGCTTGCAGATGTTGATTTATCAATGTTTGCAAGCTTTTTCTTTTTCAAAATGTCCTGTTGAAAAAATTTATTACACATATATTACACAAATAATAGCTTCTAACTACTTAATAAAAGCAGAAGGAGATCCTATTTCAACTTACCCGGTTTTAAACTGATTGTATAGCTCACTTGAATTAGCATTAATAATGCACCAATACCAATGATGCTGACTAGCTGTGAGTTACCTGTAAACACAGAATAAAACATGAGACCAAATGCTAAAAACACAAGACCCCAAATGACTAATTGATATAGATGAAATAAACCTTTTAACATGACATATTTTTCACCATCATCAAATTGTTCAAAATATTCTTCATGATAATTTTTTGATTGAGGATCGGGAAACTTAAAATTGGGATTTGTAATTTTCACAATCTTTTCACTTGGAATAAAGCTCGCAATTGAAACAACCATCAGTATAGCGCTTGCGAACACAATTACTGGTTGAGAATCTCTTAATAGTAAAAATCCTATCAGAAGAGCCGTAAAGGAAATGGACATTGCTATTTGAATATAAGTTGCAGCAGTATAAGCTTTCCTTTCCAATGACACTTGATGACTATCTTCCTCTTCCATGCTGACTTCCATCAAGCTCCCTTGTTCCGCTTTCCATATATTCAAACGTGCCAATATTAAACAGAAGATCACAGCCAAGTTGGAAACGATTAATATATTTCCCTCAAATGATTGCATCTTTAATCCGGACAACAACTCATATATTCCATATAAAAAAATCGCAATATACAGAATCAATAATTTCATGACAGTTCCTCCTCACTAAAAATAAATACATTTTCAATCGGTTCATTAAATACCTTTGCAATTCTGACAGCAATCAATAATGAAGGCATATATTCATTTCTTTCGATTAAACTTACTGTTTGTCTGGAGATTCTGGCCCTTTTCGCTAACTCCGTTTGAGTGAGGCCATCTCTTGCCCGTAATTCTTTGAGACGGGTTTTCATTTTATCACCTCGAATCAATTGTAAATGATATTTGTCGTTTTGACAAATATATTAGTCAAAATGAAAAATATCCATTGCAAAAAACATTAGAATTTCATTTGGATTTTTCTGTTTTTTTATTTGTCCTCCATTTAATAAATGTGGCCTGCTCCATTGAAGTAACCGAGGGGAATGTGTGTTTTATTTTATTGGCCGGGTCGTCAAAATCATTATATGATTAGTGCGGTATGATCAAGTGCCAAAGCTCAGTTTTCTCCCGGAACGCTAGAAAAAGCCCTACAACCACAACGGTTGTAAGGCTTTTTGCTGTACCCATAGTGAAACTTCAACATTTTTCCCCGAAATCATTCCTTGATTATTTCTGACGCTTAAAGACAAAAGTGTAGTAATCTACATAAATGCTGTCCACTTGATTTTGGTCATTTGTCGTGTTGGTATATTCTGGGACGATGTTGACCAATTCCCAACCTTCACCTCCATATTCATTTAGCATGGTTTCAACATTGCTTTCTCCCTCCAAGCTCATAGGACGGGTTTCCACTTTGTATTCCCAATTTGCCATATCCAACACCTCCAATTTTTTATATTCGACAAACGCCGACAATCCCCTACGAAAAAAATATGACAAAAAAATAAACATAATGGGCATACTTCACGATCAGGAATCTTCGACTGAGTCCCCTCAAGCTCCGGTCGGGGGAATTGAATTCACAAAAAAGAGGCTGGGATAAAAGATAAAAAACACCATTTTCTCCCGGGAGAAAATGGTGTTTTTTTGATAATTGAAGAAAATTGATTTCCGTTCCGGGGACGCTTTCCGCGGGCCCGGCTCGAGCCTCCTCGGAGCTCAATCCTTCGCTCCTGCGGGGTCTCGAGAGGGCTCGTCGCAGGAAAGCTTTTGCTTTGCGACTAAGCGTGCGCGACAGGAGCACTCGCCCCGTCACTCCAATCAATTTTTTACAAAAAATCTTTTTGCAGCTCGTTCACTTTATTAGTTATGTCCCAGCCTCATTAAAAAAGGAAGAATGCATCCTTTGCAATCTCTTAAAATATAAACAGGATGAGCGCGGTAGCAGCTATGCCTGCATAAAACCAGAATGAATTCTCCTTCATGCAATCAGTAAATTTTTTCATTTCATCCCCTCCCTTTAGCATAATTATATTCAAGAGTTAATATTATTTCATAATAGAGCCCTGTCCTTTTTCAATCTGATATGAATATATAAAAATTCAGGGTGATTCTTGTAAGATTCGAGAGGGAGAGATAATTTTTTCATAGTATATGGGGAATCGAAATATAAAACCCATCCAATTCAAAATTGGATGGGAGCATTTTTAGCCTTCCAATAACTTAATAAATTCTCTCATCAACCCTGGCAAATCAGGCCAAGCGTGACCGCTTACGAGATTTTGATCTACATGGAGGTTTTTATCGACATACGTACCGCCCGCCGCTTTCACTTCCGGTTTACATGCGATATAAGCTGTCAATTCGCGGCCTTTAATCACTTCCGGAATGGTCGCGAAAATTTGTGCGGCATGGCAAACAGCGGCAATCGGTTTTCCGGCTTCAAAGAAATGTTTGACAATGGATGGCACAGATTCGTTCAATCGGATGTACTCCGGTGCGCGGCCGCCTGGAATAATAAGGCCATCATATTCTTCCGGTTTGATGTTTTCAAATGCCTCATGCGCTTCCAAACCATATGCGGGACGTTCAATGTACGTATCGACGCCATCGACAAAATCATGGACAACCGTTTGCAGTTTTTTTGCGGAAGGTGCCGCAATGGTTACATCAAAGCCCGCTTCAAGACAACGATAATAAGGATAATACACCTCAAGCGCTTCTACAGCATCACCAGCAAGAATCAACACTTTTTTGCTCAACATTACCGCCTCCTATCAAACTATGGAATTATTTATAAAATTCACTATCAAACTTAAAAATCCTTCTATCCATAAAAAAAATGGGCCGACTTTTTCCCCGTTTGGCAAATTGCCATGTCCACATCCTGTTGGAAGGGCAGGAAAAACATGTGCAGATGGCAAAGAAATTAATGATGAATCAATAGCCGCAGGTATTCTTCTTAAAAAAAGTGCCAATTATATTAAATGGAAACACTAAAGGAGGTCATATCCATGATAAAAAAATTAATGATGGCAGGGCTTACCCTCATGTTGCTGTCTGCTTGCGGCACAGACACATCAAATGAAAATGATAATGCGATGAATGAAACAGACACAACAACCAATGTCCAAACCAGCACAACGGCGGACACGAATGCAAACGGAGACGTAGATGTGACGAATCCGGCTGTTTCGATGAAAGAGGCAATTGACACATTCTTGGCGAAATATCCGGATGCGAAAATCGAATCCATTGAATTGGATGCCGATTTTGGAAATTTGCGTTATGAGATCGACGGTTTTGATTCTGCAAAAGAATACGATGTAGTAATTGATGCGTCCACAAAAGAAATGAAAGTGGAAGAAGTTGAAGCAAATCATGACAGAGATGAAGCTCTGGATCTTTCAAATATTATTGAGCCGGGAGAAGCCATCGAAAAAGCTTCTGCAAAAGAGGAAGTCAATGGTTTTACCCCTGTCGGTTGGTCTCTTGAGGTGGATGATGGCAGAACACGCTATTCCATCGAATTTAAAAAGGGCCTTTCTGAAATCGATATAAAAGTTGATGCGAAGACGGGTGAAATTATAGAAGTGGATGCAGATTAGCGAGATGAGAGCAGCACCTTCCCGGATATTGAAGGTGCTGCTTTTCTTTTTCCGTCCTGCGCATGATTTCATCTACCTACTAATCATAGTAACCATATATTTTTGAAATCTCTTTTGCTGTATCTTTAATGGCAACGATCAATTTCTCTTCAATCGTCGGGGTTATACAATCATTTTTTGAAATCACCGCAAGTGATAAAAAGATTTCACCGGTATAATCCCGGATTGGGGCGGCATAACCGGAATAACCAACTGCGTACGTATCCTTCATCATCGCAAAACCCTGGGAACGGACTTTGATGAGTTCATCCCGCAGTTCATCCGGATCGGTCAACGTGTAAGGGGTATGTTGTTTCAATGGTTTCGATAAAATATAGTCAATGATTTGCCGGTTTTTGTATGCCAAAATGGCCATTCCTTCCGCTGTACAGTGGATATCATTTTGCCGGCCGGTTCTGGTTATAAGCTTCATCGGAATGTTTCCCGTTTCTCTCATCAAATAGGTGACTTTTTGTTGCTCCATCATGCAAATGTGAATGGGCAAGTTGAATTTTTTTACAAATTGCTGCAGCAGCGGCCGCGCATCATCGAAAAAATCAATGTGATACTTCACAATTCCTCCAAGAGCTAAAATGGAAAATCCTAATTTATACTTTCCCGTTTTCCGGTCTTGGATCAAAAATCCTTCTTCCACCATTTCTTTTAACAGGCGATGAACAGAGGATTTCGGAAGCTCCATCAATTGGGAAATTTCAGTGACCGAAAGCTCTTGCCTCCGGTTTTTAAACAATTTTAAAATCTGTAACGCTTTTTTGACCGATTGAACAAAATATTTTTCATCCAATGTATGTTTCATGAATCAACGGCTCCTTCGAATGTTGGATCATGCATGATATTTCTTTGCTTGTTTCTTTCACCAGCTGGGTGATTTTCGAAAGTTGCGGCTTCATGCGTGCATGCAATCCCGCTATGCTGATGGAAGCCAAAACTTCCCCATCCTTGTTAAAAATAGGCGCACCAACAGCAAGGACGTCTTCCACCATTTCCCGTTCGCTGATAAAGTATCCTTTTGCCCGTCCATCTTCCAAGCGTTTCAACAATTGTTCGATGGAAGAGATGGAATACTTTGTGGGGCGTTCGAATCCGTCCGCATACCATTCACGGATGGTTTGTTCATCCACATAAGCAAGCAAAGCAAGCCCCGATGCCGTGCAATGGGCAGGATTCCGCTTTCCGATATGAGATTGCAAATGGATCCGGTATTGATTATCTTCTTTTTTTAAATAGATCACTTCTTTTCTTTGCAATACGGCAATATGGGAAGATTCCCCGGTTTCCTCCGTACATTTTTTCAAATACCTCGTCATTTCTTTCAATGGGTAAAACCCCTCTAACATGATATTGGCCAAATATAAAACGGAAAGTCCCAAATGGTATGTATTGGAACGGGTATTTTGCACGATAAATCCTTCGCTCTCCAATGTTTGAAGCAAACGGCAGGCGGTGCTTTTTGAAATGCCGTTATTGGCAGCGAATTCGTCAAGCGTCAGTTCGGTGTGATCAACGGAAAACGTTTTTAAAATCCGCAAAGCATTCTTCAAAGAACTGTTGGAAGTTCTCATCATTCATTTCCCCTTTATTCCGGTTTAATAAAAAATATGCATGAAACATTAAAATTTTTCAAATAAGAGAAATTTTAGCAATTATTTTTTTGCATGTTCCGCATAGCGGAATATGATTCTTCTATATTCAATATTTTCAAACTATTATCACTATTACAATAGTTTTTTTACTAAAGGGGGATCGCGATGGCAATCCATCAAGTCTATGAAACGAAAGTGGGTTTGAGAGATTATCAATTTCAACGGCTCAATGAATTGTTGTTATTTGTTGGCCGGTTTAATGGTTTTTATAAAGAGAAATTGGATGGCATTCATTTACCCATAAAAAATTTTGAAGATTTAAAGCGCTTACCATTTACAACGAAAAAGGAACTCGCGCAAGATCAAATCGATTATCCGCCATTTGGACGGAACCACACCTATCCAACGGAAAATTATATCCGTTACCATCAAACTTCCGGAACTACCGGAAGGCCTTTGAAAATATTGGATACCCGAAAAAGTTGGGAATGGTGGACGAACTGTTGGGTGGAAGTGTTAAAAAGTGCGGGAGTGACCCAGTTTGACCGATGCTATTTGGCCTTTTCCTTTGGACCGTTCATCGGCTTTTGGGCGGCTTATGATGGCATCCAGAAATTAGGTGCGCTCGCCATTCCCGGTGGTTCAATGTCTTCGGAGGAGCGCTTAAATAGCATGATCCAAAATCATGCAACCGTTTTATTATGTACACCAAGTTATGCGTTGCACCTTGCGGAAGTGGCGGAGAAGGTAGGGATCGATATGAAAAACTCCAGCATCCAAAAAATCATTTCCGCAGGGGAGCCGGGGGGATCCATTCCGTCCGTCCGTCAACAAATCGAAAATTTATTTGGCGCCAAATTATATGACCATGTGGGAATGACCGAGATGGGCGCATATGGGTATTCCTGTCAAAAACGAAATGGCATTCATGTAAATGAAAAAGAATTCATTGTTGAAATCATCAATCCTGACACATTGGAACATGTAAAGCCTGGAGAAAAAGGGGAACTTGTCCTGACAAATTTAGGGCGATACGGTTATCCGATGATTCGATACAGAACGGGAGATGTCGTGATCTATCAAAAGGAACCTTGTGTTTGCGGCAACCCGCATCTGTTTTTGCCTGGCGGTATTGTGGGCCGGGCCGATGATATGGTCGTCATTCGGGGAATGAATATTTATCCGACTTCGATTGAGGCAATAATTCGGGAATTCCCTGAAATTAAAGAATTCCGGATCGTTTACTATACAGAACGGGAAATGGACCAAGTGAAAGTGCTGATTGAAGGTCCGGATAGTGCCGTTGAGCCGCTCGCAAGACTGTTGCGCGTCAGAATTGGACTGAGAATTGAAGTGGAGCGGGTGGAAAATAATCATTTAACCCGCTTTGAAATGAAGGCAAAACGGGTGATTGACCAAAGGGAATCGAAAGTCAGGGGAAATGTCAATGGAATATCAATTTAAAATCCAGTTTGGTGATACGGATGCGGCCGGCATTGTTTACTATCCGAATTATTATCGGTATATGGACAATGCGACCCATGCATTTTTTGAACAAATCGGTTTTCCAACTCAAGAATTGTTGGAAAAGCGTTACTCAATTCCACTGCTTGAAGCTCATTGCAATTTTTTTGCACCAGGCTATTTTCATCGGATCATTACCGTGACAACGAAAGTGGAGGAACTTCGGGAAAAGGTATTCAAATTGGCCCATCAATTTAAAGATGGGGAAACCGTCATCGCACAAGGTTATGAGGTGCGTGCCTGGGTTTCTCTGAAAGGGGAAAAGCCAAAAGCTCAACCGATACCGGAAGAGCTTAAACATAAATTACAGCAATATCAAATAGGAGGGTAAAAAATATGACAAATGAAAGAGATGTATTGGTGATCGGTGCAGGTCCGGTAGGGATGACTGCAGCTCTTGCATTGCACAACTTAGGGTTGAAGGCGACGATTTTGGAAGCGGAAAAGGAAGGAAGGGTGCGTCCGGGAAGCCGCGCGATTTATATTCATAAGGCAACCCTTGAATTTCTGGAACAAATTTCACCGGGGTTGGGCAAAAAGCTTGCGGACATAGGAATCGTATGGCAAGTGAAAAGGACTTTTTACAAAGGGGAAGAAGTGTATAAACGGGTGTACGAGCCACCTAAACCAAATACAATTCCCGCTTTTACAAGTTTGCATCAACACGAAATTGAAAAAGCGATGTATCAGGCATGTATTGAAGCGGGAGTGGAGTTTGTTTGGGATGAAAAAGTGACGAATGTGAAAACTTCCGAAGAGGGCGTAACCGTCGAAACGGAAAAGGGAGAATGGAAAACTAAATACGTCATCGCTTGTGATGGAGCCCGGTCGGTTGTGAGAAATTCGGTCGGCATCAAATTTGAAGGGCCGAGAAAGTCCGATGCATTCGTCGTGGTTGATGTGGCGGAAGATGAAAAAAATCCGTTGCCGATTGAACGGGTATTCCACTATCAACATCCAAATGTTGATGGAAGAAATGTGCTGTATGTTCCATTTAGAGGAGGTTGGCGAATCGATCTTCAATTATTTGAAGAAGATGACCGGGAATATTATGGTTCAGAAGCCGGAGTCCGCGAATGGCTTCCAAAAGTGATGGATCCAAAATATGCAGACCGTATTACGTGGATTTCAACATATACCTTCTATCAAGTAGTGGCGGAAACATATACCGATCAGCATAACCGGGTGATTTTGGCGGGTGAGGCGGCACATCTCTTTGCACCATTTGGGGCGCGCGGCTTGAATTCCGGGGTGCCGGATGCGATTGTCGCGGCGAAAGGCATCCAAAAAGCGCTTGAAGTGGAGTCCAATGAAGAGGAGCGCAAAAAACATATTCAAGCGGCAGCCGATGAGCGGTTAAAAGCAGGCCGTTGGAACCGGCATTGTTCCAACCTCGCCCTGGAACATATCCAAGGAACAAACGAAGACATCAAATTACGGAGAGAGATTGCCGCATTTTTGGCACCACATATTCCAAGTCTCGGAAGATGGCTGGATGAAGGTCCATTCGGGCCACGAACAGGGCATCCGGAGTTAGCGACAAAATATTAATTCGATGGTTGGAAGGAAGGGAATCGTGACCTTCCTTCCCATTTTCTTTTCAAACAAAGGGGGAAAATGATGTATACAAAACCGTATAAGCGAGTATGGGGAATGCTGTTTTTAGGTTGGGTCTTCGCATATTTTGATCGCACGATTACTGGTCCGGTCGTTTCTTGGATGATTGCCAATGATGCCGCTTTGATAGCGGAATCTTCAAATCCGTATGCTCTCGGCGGATTGCTCGGCAGTTTATTTTTTGCAGGGTATATGTTGACCCAATTTCCAGGCGGTTATTTTGGGGATCGATACGGCCACCGGAATATGGTCATCCTGAGTATACTGTGGGCTGGAATTACAACCTTTTTTACTGGCCTTTTAGAAGGATTGTTCGTATTTGTTGCATTGCGCATTTTGACAGGATTAGGTGAAGGGGCGTTTTATTCGAATGACCGTTCACTGATTGCCCAAGTGACTCCTCCAAAAAAGGTGGGGCTTGGCATGGGCATTGTCATGGGCGGCCTATCTGTAGGTTTGACCCTTGGATTGGTTGGAACGATTTATTTAATTGAATGGGCTGCACCGTTTTTGGGAACGGATGCTTGGAAATCACCATTCTTAATTTTAGGGGCCCTTACGATATTGTTTGGATTGATTATGCTGAAAGGGATTCCAAACAATATCGACGAAAAATCGAAACCGGGTGGATTGATAAAGTCGGTCAAAGGATTGGGAAGTTATTCCCTGCTCTTTTTGGCCATTATTTTAACGGTTTTTATTGTGACGAATAATCTGGGATTATCTGAAGGAATGATGGCGGCCATTTTTACGGTATTCTCCATTTTATTTGTCGTCTATATTTATCAGTCCAAGAAAGAAGTGCGTCCTGTACTAAAAAATCGGAATTTGTTTTTACTTTATCTTTCAGCGATTCCCATCATGTGGCATTTATGGTTTTACAGTTTCTGGTCCGTTTCCATCGTACAGGAATTTGGAGGAGGGACGCTCCTTACTGCTGCCCTCGTCGCATCATTTAATGCCATTGCCGGCTTAATCGGTTTCCCATTAGGCGGATTGATTTCGGATAGAGTGTCCCATTCGGAAAATGGGCGCCGCAATGTCTTACTGGTTTTAACTGTATTTTTTGCATTATCCGTTTTCCTGTTCGCTTTTTATTTAATGAGCGGTGCTTCCAATTTGGTCGTTATGTCCCTCATCTTGTTCATTTCAGGCATTTTGTTTTTTGCCGTACAATCGATTCAACATGCTTTTGTCTCCGATTTGGCGCCGGTTGAACATCGCGGATCCGCTTTTGGTTTGTGGAATTTAATTGCGGAATTTGGCGCATTGCTTTCCCCGGTTGTGTCAGGGGTGTTGAGAGATTCTACGAATGGCTGGAGCGCGCCGCTGTTGTTGGACGGCACTTTAGTCGCTGCAAGCTGTGTTTGTATTTTATTCATCGTCCAAAAAACAGGCAGCAAAGAAAAAATGGAAAAGCCGAGGACCAAAGAAGTAAGTATGACCCCATAAAATTTTTTACTTAATCGCAAAAGATTTTATTATTTTAAAATAATAACCCTTTAGGAAAAGGGTTATTTTTGTTTATTGTAAATATTTGCAGTTATGTGATTTATATCATATAAATGGTAGATTGTTTGTACTATAATAAAAAAATATATATCATTATTGATAATTTAAAAATTAAATAAAGGACGAATGTATGTGGATATCATGAAGCAGGATATAAGCAGAGAACTTTTCATGGAGATTGATCAACTTCACACCATCACAAACATTAGTGAAAATTGTTCCGACTTATTAGGGTATGAACAAGATGAAATGATTGGTTCCAACTTTTATCAATATACAGTCGATTTTCATGAAAACCTTCTTCAATTCAGAGGAATAATTGAAATCCAACTGCGTGGGAAAAAGGGAAATGTCCGCACCTTTGATGTATTCGTTGTTCCTGATGCAATTGGAGGGGCTAAAATGTCACTCATTGACATTACGAAATATAAACAGATTGAAGAATCAGAAAAACGGTTTCGAATGATATTGGAAAATACGGATGATGTCGTTTATATGTATCAAATCCTTCCGGAAAGAAAATTTTTATATGTCAACAGTGCCATGGAGCGGGAAACAGGATATTCTTTGGAAGATTTTTACCACGATCCTGACCTTCCATTTAAAATCGTGCACCCTGAAGACCTGCATGTCCAATTAAAAAAAATAACCGGCACCACCAATTTCAGTGAACCGTTTCAAGCAAGATATATGAAAAAAAACGGCCAATATATTTGGTGTGAAGACCGGGTCATCCCTTTTTATAATCATAAGGGGAAGTTGGAAAAGATTGCCGGATTTAGCCGGGATGTTTCCGATCGGATAGCGCTTGAAAAGAAGCTGAAGGAACTCAGTTTTTACGATAGTTTAACCAGTCTCTTTAACCGGAATTATTATGAAAAACAGGAGGAAAAATTAAATACGAGGGATGACAGGCCCATCGGTATTATTATTTGCGATTTGGATAATTTGAAACATATTAATGATTCGCTTGGTCATACATATGGTGATAAATTGTTGATACAAATGGGGAATTTATTGAAAAATTCGCTTCAATCCGAAACCGTTGCCAGATACGGCGGGGACGAGTTTGTCATTTTAATCGAAAATACAACCGAGAGCAATGTGAAAACCATATTTACAAAAATCCGGAAAACCATTGATGAATATAACCGGACCCATGTGAATTTGCCGATTGAATTGTCGATGGGATGGGCGTTTTCACCCCATTCAATTGGTTACATGAAAAAAACTTTCAAAGAAGCCGACAGAATGATGTATGCTGAAAAATATAAAAAGAAAAGGATTTAATGGCCCGTATGGATAACAATCGAAAGTAATCAAAGCATGCATTTTATGAAGGTTGAAGCGGCGATTCCCCATTCTTTTTTTGTCAATTAATGAAGATGTGCCTAGATAGTGGCATTAGCATTTTCACTGAAGTTGTACAAACTAAGACAACGGAGGTGAAAATGATGAAAAGAAAACATAAAATGAACTTTAACAAAGGAAGCCAAAAGGAAAATCGTAGAAAAAGGGCGGAAGAATTGGCGAGAGAATTTGACCACCATGTCGCCAATATCCGAAACCGTAAAACCAATGACAAATCATAAAATTTGATGAAAGATCCAATTGAATGATGCTCCCCATCAGGAAAGGGAACATGTTCCTGAATGGGGATTTCCCCATTTTTTGCAGACTGTACTTTTATGATAGACAGGCTGTGGAAAAAAACTGGTTGAGATAAAACGATCGAATAGTCAATTGCCGGTTGGAACCGGATGCGCGGGTGATGCAATTGACGCCATTGGTGGGGATAGGAAAATTGGAAGGGCTGAAAGTAATAATAAATGGGCTTTGATTGAATGAATCAGTGATTATTTTACTATAAGATACTTGTGGATAAAATATTGCGAAAATTTCTTACTAAGTCCTTAGTACGAGAAGGTTTTGTCAGAAAAATCGTTAATTATGTTTTCAGTATTTTCATTATCAAAAAATTGATAGATAATTTAGGTATAGCGTAAAGAATATTTTTTTCAGCAACAATTGTCCCGGATGATTTCATTAATTACTATACCAACGTTGACAATGTTTTCTAAAAAACTTGATTAAATAATAACTCGTATTCGCCATCTAATATTTTTGAAGGGCAACAATCCGGTTGCCACTTTTCTTTCCGGTATTTCTTAAACGATGAATGTAATCATTGTTTGCTGAAGGAAGTATTCTTTACCTATTGACCTCCACCTTAATTGTAAAAAATAACTTTTTCAGTAGAGAGAAAGGGGACTGTCCGGAAAGTAATAATTTTCATGGCAGCCCTCACTTCCGATATTTTTTAAGATTTTTGCTCCCGCGGTGGCCGCATCAAAGGCTCCACCCATGTCCAATGTATTTTCAGCGATTGTAATAGATTTATCTGTGGCTAACCGCGCGCAACAGCCACAAGGGGGCGGGTCGACCCAAATGTTTTTTCAGACGCCCCCTTGAGATGACACGTCAAAAAAACAAAGACAGCTGTTCTTCCTCTTGATTGGCCTCATCATTTTCTTCCATTTCCAATTCGATGTTGAATAGATCATCATTCGGTTTGAATATGCAATCGGTCACACCCAATTTTTCAACTAAAATTAAATGGCCTTTTTCCGTTTGTTCGAGAAAATACTGAAGAATAGATGGCAAAATTCTTGGTCTTTTATGTATGCCTGCGGATAGGGTGCCATCTTGGCCGAAGTAATCGATTAATATATGGCAGATTTCAACGGTGCTGTGGATTCCATTTAGCACCAGCTGATAAGCGATCATTTCTTTCGTTGCATTGGGCGGAAGTGAACGGCGCACCCGCTCCACTATTTCTTCCAATTTTTTTCTTTCTTGTTCCAATTGTTCAAGCATATGATTTTTTTCTTCGATGAAAGCCTTCATTAACGCCTCTTCTTGCGCTTTCCGCATCTCTTTTTCCATTTTTCTCAGTTTCCGATATAAACGCTCGATTTGCCGATCCAACAAAGGAACATTTGCATGGATGTGCGCCTGGATATCTTCAGGCAAATCCATCCCGTGGAAGGTGGTTTCCAGTAATTCATAACCATAGCGGTTTTCTTTTATTTTGATCAGCAATTCATCCATTTCCAAATTGATGAGAGAAAAATCTTTAATAAGATCTCTTAAAATGTCTTTGTCGATGCTTAAAAATTGCATGAAATGTTCTTCGCCATAATCGATGGTTTTTCCGGTGATTTCATGTTTCACTGTAAAAATGCGTCTCAATTTTCTATTGCAGGCGCATCTTCCAAGGTAGTTGCCTTTGCCGTGATCAATGTAATGATCGAGAATCCAATGGCTGGCGTCTTTTTCAATTTCCTCCAGTGAAATATCTTGTGAACGGACGAGCGTCACTTTTTTCTCTGCCATCAGATTAAAAAACTTTGTGCGAAAACCTTGTTTGACATGTTTCATTAGGAAATCAAGCTGTTCTTGGGTTGCATAAGGGTATAGGGATTCGCGTTCTTCTTTCGTCAATGGTGGTTTCATTTGTACCGTCACCTTTCTGATCATCTAAATCGATCATATAGAGTCCATCGGATTGTGTCAAATTGCGGCGGAAAGGTTTACGTACAGATGAAGAGTAAATATTTGTTTTATTGGGATACTGAGAATGAAATGAATCGTTGATATAAAAAAATTTTACAAATAAAAGGAAATTAATCTTTACACGAGAAACATATATAACAATATCATGATGGAAAGTTCAATTGCAGGAGAGGGTGTTGAAAATTGAAAAAGAAAATGATTGCATTAATCGTTTCGTTGTTGCTTTTTCTCATTCTTTTTTTTGCAGGGTATCTTTATTACATGCTCCATTCGGATATGGAGGTCCGCACGGAAATCAGGCCGATCGATGACGAAACTTACCAAACATTGGGGGCATTGGAATATGTGGACCATCCGGAACAAAAAAATTTCCGGAACCTGCTTTTTACATTTAAATTTAAATATTCGGACGGGGTAGAAAATATTCAAACGGAATTGACCGAGCCGTTCAGCCAACTGTTGACTACGGATGTATATTGGTCGGGCGAAGGTTTTGAATATGATGATACAAAGCGAAAGGAATATACGGCAAAACAGGAAATCGTCCTTTATATGGGGGAAATTTCTGAAGATGAACTGATTGATTTGTTGAATGAAGGCATGTTTATTGTGACATGGACGGAAGATGGAAAGGAGAAACGCAAAGAATTTAAGATTGGAGAAACGGCCATATTCATCCAATGAGTTGAAAAGATCGGCGCATCTGAACCAACCTAATGAGTTTTCACAGAGTTTTAACTTTTCCATTCTACAATTTTGTTTGAAGGTGGTATAAACTAAAATAGGCATGATCAGTACGATAATTACTACAAAAGGATGATCGCATTGAAAAAATTACTGCTTGTTGCGCTAATATTTGTGGTTTTGGCGGGAGGATTCTTCATCTATTTGAAGTCGGCGCCCCCTTTGACTACCGGTGACATTGAAATCGGCGAAAATCATGATTCGGTTGTTATCGAATTAGGGAACAAAGGCTTTAGAGATTTAAAAGTGGACAGTGTACAAATAAATAATCATGCAGTTCCGAAAGATGCGAAAATTCAAGTGGGCAAATCTTTGAAAGATTTTGCAGCGGCCGTAGATGAAGATCCGGAAGCGGGGGAAGATGCCGAATTAAAAGAGATTGATGAGGTTTCCATTCCAAAAGGTACAAATCCAGGGGAATCATCAACCAAATACAGCCTTAAAGTAAGCCATGATGAAGATATTCACAATGTACATATCCGATATCGATATTTTGGCATTTTGTTCAGCGAAACAGTTGTTTTAAATTAATCAGAGGCTGTGAAAATTTAAAAGGGGCTGGGACGTGACCTGGCTTCAAGATGGAAAAAGAAGAATTTGAGTCATTTCAAATTCTTCTTTTTCTGTTTCTATCCAGTATTATTTGTAGTTCCCATTTTTCATTCACCATGGCTTTTCAATTGTTGCTTTTATATGGCTGAACGAAACGGACAGACTGAACAGTTTCCACAATCATAGGTTTTTCATTAGAAACCTGTTTGATCTGTATGTATTTTTCATATGCTATAAATTGAAAATCAAGAACAGCCCATGAAATTTTATTTTGAAATTTCATGGGCTGTTTATATTTTTGAAGATGGTTTTGTCCCATTCTTTTTGGATATATGATACCGCTACCTCTTTTATTTTTCTTACGTTCCGGTCCTCCGATTATTTCCAGTTTTTATGCAAGAACGATTTTGTGCGTTCATGTTGAGGTTGTAGGAAGAATTGTTCCGGTTCATTTTCTTCGATAATTTCACCGCCATCCATAAATATGACGCGATTTGCCACTTCCCGTGCAAAGCCCATCTCATGGGTGACAACAATCATTGTCATATGTTCCTCCGCCAAATCTTTCATGACCTTCAATACTTCCCCTGTCAGTTCCGGGTCAAGGGCCGAAGTCGGCTCATCAAAAAGCAGGATCTGCGGGTTTAACATCAGTGCCCGGGCGATGGCAACACGCTGTTTTTGACCGCCGGAAAGATTGCTTGGATAGGCATCCGCTTTATCGGATAAACCAACTTTCTGCAGCAAGTCGATACAACGTTTTTCGATTTCCGCCATGGACTCCGTTTTTCGAAGTTTCGGCGCCAACATCAGATTTTCTTTCACCGTCAAATGGGGGAACAAGTTAAAATGTTGAAACACCATGCCCATTTTTCCGGTTATTTTTCGGATTTCTGCCAGTTTTGCATATTGGCCGTTTTTCACTAAAAAGTCTCCGTCGATACAAATACTTCCGTCATCGATTTCTTCCAAATGAATCAAGCTCCGCAACAACGTGCTTTTTCCTGATCCGGATGGCCCGATGATCGCGACCACTTCCTTTTTATCCACGGAAAATGTGATGGATTTTAACACTTCCTGATTTCCAAAGGATTTTTTTAAGTTTGATACTTCAATCAACGCCATGATTTTCACCTCTATTCGTATTTATATCGACGTTCCAGCCATTTAAAGAATACGGTCAATACGAGCGTCATCGCCAAGTAGATGAGCCCGGCAATAAAGTAAGGGACAATGGTGAATTCCCGGTTCACCGCTGTTTGGGCAAAGTGCAAGAGTTCCGGCACCGCAACGGCGTAAAGCAAAGCCGTATCTTTAATGAGCGTAATGGATTCATTGGCGACTGCCGGCAGTGCGACACGGAACATTTGGGGCAGAATGACGCGCGTTGTCGTTTGCCATTTTGTCAAGCCGAGCACTTTCGCCGCTTCATATTGTCCTTTATCGATGGATAGTAGTCCCCCACGGAAGATTTCTGCAAAATAAGCGGCATAGTTTAATACAAATCCAATACATGCCGCAACGAATCGGTCAAAGACTAAATATTCCCCTATCACCGGAATCATCGGCAGGCCAAAGCAGATTAACAGCAATTGTAAAAGAAGGGGAGTGCCGCGCATAACCGTAATATAGAGTTGGGCAAGCCAGGAGAGGGGCTTAAAGCGGCTGCGCACAGCCAGAGTGAGCAAAAAGCCCAATGGAATTGATATGAGTATGGCGATGAAGAAGAGCAAAACGGTCATTTGAGCTCCTTCCAACATCGGCCAAATAATCCTGTTCCAATAATCAACCATGATGTTTCCTCCCAAAAAATAAGAGTTCCATATCCTATGGAAACTCTTATCGAAATATTGGACCTCTTATTCTATCATAACATTATTTTAATACTCTATCTTCACCGAACCATTTTTCGGAAATTTCAGCGGCAGTGCCATCTTCATTCATTTCATCCAAAGCGGCTTGCAATTTTTCAAGCAATGCTTCGTTTCCTTTTTTCACACCTACACCATATTGTTCTGGAGCAAGTTCTTCATCCAAGATTTTGAATGTATCCGGTTCTTGTGTCATGTAATATTCAATGACGACTTTGTCAATTACAACCGCATCCACACGGCCATTTTTCAAATCTTGTAATGCAAGCACATTGTCTTTATATTCGTTCAGTTTCACTTCTTTGCTGATTGGATGTTCATTTAATGCATCCAAGGCGGAGGATAATGCTTGTACCCCCACTTGTTTGCCGGCAAGTTCATCGATTTTCTTGATAGGGGAATCAGCCAAAGTTACAACCACTTGAGCGTTTTCCAAATAAGGTTTTGTGAACAAGACTTTTTCTTTACGTTCATCAGTAATTGTGTAACCGTTCCAAATCAAGTCGATGCGGCCGCTGGATAATTCGCTTTCTTTTGTTGACCAATCGATTGGTTGGAATTCCACTTCCACACCCATTTTTTCAGCTGCGGCACGGGCCATGTCGATATCAAAACCGACGATTTCATTATTTTCATCACGGAATCCCATTGGTGCAAAATGGTCATCAATACCGATGATCAATTTTTCTTTATCCGCTGGTTCTTCTTTTGATCCATTCTTTTCATCATCTGAAGCTGAACCACATGCAGCTAAAACCATTACTGTCATTGCCATTAGGAATAATAAAGTGAATATACGCTTCATATCATACTCTCCTTGATATTAGTAATCTAACGATTTAGTAAACTAAAGTGCATTAGCAAAAAAAATGCAACACGAACGTTCGTGTTAAAAACTAATACAAAACTTCAGTTTTTTTATAATACCTTCGTCTTATATAGTAACCGCCATTGGGAACTATGTCTAGCCAAAAAATTTGACATTCTAACAAAAATGGATTAGTTTAAATTTTCTAACAATGAGTTTCCAAAAACATGTAGCAATAAGTACAATAATAACTGACCGATAAGTCTTATGCAGGAACAATTGGAATTTTGAAGATGGATGAAAAGAAGGGAGAAAGGGATGAAATTATGATTGAAGCAATTCGGGTGACAACGGAAGAGGAATTGGAAAAAGCCTTTGCCATTCGCAAGGAAGTGTTTGTGGAAGAGCAGGGGGTCCCGGAGGAAAATGAAATCGATGAGTATGATTCTTTGGAAGCACCATGCGACCATCTTCTGATTCTGGTCGATCAGAAACCGGTTGGGGCAGGAAGAATACGGTTTACCAATGGTTTTGGGAAATTGGAAAGAATTTGTGTGTTGAAACCTTATCGCAAACTGGGGATTGGCAAGGTGATTGTGCAAGAATTGGAAAAGATTGCGAAAGAAAAAGGATATTCAAAGGTAAAACTCCATTCACAAACACATGCAAACGCATTTTATGAACAGCTGGGGTATCAGATTCAATCTGATGTGTTTTATGAAGAAGGGATTCCCCATAATTTGATGGTGAAAACCCTCAAGGGATGAATATTGATTCTAAAAAAGAAAATTTATGTATTGACCGGGAATTGAACGGTTCATTAAAATAAATGAAAAATATTCTGAAAAGTGATATTGTCATATCCATCTTATTGATTCCATCTATTAATCTGGCATGGATTTCATAAATATTCATTAATGGGAGGTTTGAATGGAGCACAATCCGAAAGAGATTGCCCAAATCGCCATTCAAAAAGGGGAAGAAAAGGCGGAAATGCCCTTTTTCCAAATGTTCATTTTAGGGTTTTTGGGAGGGGCATTTATCTCCATCGGTTATCTTGCCTATGTACGTATGACTGGTACGATGCCCGAGGAATGGGGCAGTTTTGTAAACTTCATGGGGGCAAGCGTCTTCCCGATTGGCCTGGTGTTAATTTTGCTTGCCGGCGGAGAATTGGTGACTGGAAATATGATGGCCGTTGCCATGGCCTGTTTTGCCAAACGTATAAAACTGACAAAACTGGTCCGCAATTGGTTTTGGATTACGATTTTCAATTTTTTTGGCGCTTTATTTGTCGCTTATTTTTTCGGACATGTTGCCGGTCTGACGGAAGGGGACTTTTTGGAGAAAACGGTTGGCGCAGCCAATGGAAAGGTGAGCGCCAGTTTTGTGGAAGCTTTTGTATCAGCCATCGGGTGCAACTGGCTTGTCGCGTTGGCTGTCTGGTTGTGCTATGGCACGTCTTCCTTTTCCGGGAAAATTTTGTCCATATGGTTTCCGATTATGACGTTCGTATTGATCGGTTTTCAACATGTCGTGGCAAATATGTTTATCATCCCTGCCGCCATCTTTGCCGGAGAAATGACGTGGGGGCAATATGTTTCCAACTTTGTTCCGGTATTTTTAGGAAATGCGGTGGGAGGAGCAATATTTGTAAGCATGTTTTATTATTTGGCTTATCTAAAAAAGTAAGCAGCCTCCATCTTTTGTGCCATCGAATGAACAATCATTCATTTGACGGAAGGAATGCTTTTTTGGCATTTGAGAATAATGTTGTTGAGGTGAAGAATCGATGGCACAATGTCCTCTTTGCAATTCATTGGATGAAATCGAGGTATATTGCCCAAATTGCCAAAAGCGATTGGAAGATTCGGGGAAAGTATCGGATTATCTTGATCCTTATGGTCACTACAATGATGAAGAAACGGTGAAGATGGGGGATGGATATCCAAATACGGCTAAAGAACAAATCTGTCCCCATTTGATGGTTTGTCCGGAATGCGGTTATGATGAAGTGCGCTTCATCCAGGAAATCTAAAGTGTGGTTTTTGCTCATTCAAAACTTTTTCATGGGCAAATGGGGGTGTTGACATGTTTCTGAAACAAAGTTTTGCTGAAACAAGCGTAGGGGATGTAAAACTTTTTGAAGGGAAAAATGCATTTTCAAAAGTTCATTTAAACGTATTTTCCTTTTATCAGGATGGGGTGCTCATTGACTGTGGTGCCCATTCCATGAAAAAAGAATTCCTCAAATTTTTTGACCGCCTGTCCATAGACCGTGTGGTGATTACGCATGCCCATGAGGATCATGACGGATGCGCAAAATATTTAAGCGATAAAGGTTTGCCGGTTTATCTTCATCCAATGTCCGTGGAAAAAAGCAGGAAAAGGGCGGATTATAAATTATACCGAAAATTTTTCTGGGGGATTCGGCCGCCGTATCATGCCCTTCCCCACGAAGAAGCATTTGAGTCCCGCAACTATCAATGGCGCGTCATAGAGACTCCCGGCCATGCGTGTGACCACGTATCATTCTTGAATGAGTCCACGGGCCAGCTCTTTTCAGGCGACTTATTCGTGACACCCAGAACAAAATTGATTTTGAGGGAAGAAAGCATCCCGCAAATCATTCGATCCATTGAAAACATTTTGCAGCTGGATTTTGGGGAAATGTTCTGTTGCCATGCAGGATATATAAAGGATGGAAAAAAGGCGTTTCAACAAAAACTGGAGTATTTATATGAATTGACGGATAAAGTGCAGACCTTATCAAAGCAGGGATTTTCCATCGATGAAATTCATCGGCAATTATTTCCTAGAAAATATCAAATATCAACGGTTTCCGGAGGCGAGTGGCATTCAAAGCATATTATCACATCGATCTTGTCCAGTTAAAAATTAATAGTATGTTCGGATGAAAAGAAAGTCACCATAAAAAAGATGGTGGCTTTTTCAAATTTTGAAACTTATAGGCCGGGCCGTTCGTATGTATGAGAAAAGAAATTATTGGAAAGCAGGGATGAACATGAAACAAAGTGGTTGCATCAAGTGCGGAAGCAGAAATGCGGGTACAAAGGAAGTGGCCATGACGGGCACAGGGTTGTCCAAAATGTTTGATATCCAACATAATCAATTTGTCGTAGTGTATTGCAAAAACTGCGGATACTCTGAATTTTATAACAAACAATCCTCCACCGCCTCCAATATATTGGACCTATTTTTTGGAGGATAAAAGCGGGGGTAAAATGGATGGAAAAAAACGGTCTGTCCATCGGTTCCTCGGCTGCTGAAATGAATATCCATGGGCACTACAATAAGTAAGGAAACATTTTTTAACAAGTTGTTCGGCAAAAAAAATCATCCTACACAAAAATAGGATGATTTTTTTTTGCCAATCGTTGCACATTATCAACACAGATGTTCAAACGGTTTTATTCGCACAACAAAATATGGCGGATGAAATTGGATTTCTTTGCGACGGAGCGGTCTTTAATCACAAACCCGGCTTTTTGAACCAAATGTTCAATCGGCTTAATGGCCACAAATAAAACCCGGTCCGCAATACGCCGCGCATGCAGGATGATGTTATATTCCTCTTCCAGTGAAAGATGAGAATAAATATTATAAGGCAAGTCCACAATGGCCACGTCATAATGATCGGTTACATCCGTTATGGAGCCTTTGGTCACAGTCGTTTCATAACCAAAATGGGCAATATTTTTTCTTGCGCCAACGCAAACAAGCGGGCTGATATCTCTTCCGACAATATTAATGTTCATTGATAAAGCTTCTATTAAAACAGTTCCAATACCGCAGCAGGGATCGATTGCACGGATGCCTTCCGGTTCGGGAATTGCGATGTTGACAATGGCCCGTGCCACCCGGGTGCTCAATGCCGTAGAATAACTGCTTGGTTTATGTAAATGTTTGCGCCAAATCGATTCGGCTTTCGACGATTTTCCGAAGTACCATCGATCATTGATGTGAAGCAATCCAAAAACAAGATCCGGCTGGTTCAAATTTGGTTCCCCATTGATGGATAGACCGATTTGTTTTTCGATTTTTCTGCGTTCAGGATGAGGGATTTTTTTCGTTTTTCCGAGATCCATTCTATTCAGGCATACCACTTTATAAGTTGCATCTTCTATTTTCAACTCCTTGACGAGTTGTTGCAATTCCTCCATACGATCTGCCTCATACCATACTTCCAGCAGATCTTCCATAAAGGGGCTGCGGCTCGGATCGATGCAGCGTTCACTGATTATAAAATTTTCCTCCGTATCGAATCCGAAAAACGAGCGCATTTCCATTCGCCGAAGTTCATATTCATCGGGATGGTGGATGTAAGTATAAATATATTTTGATGGTTTCTTCAATTTCATCTTCCTTTATCCATAAATGTCCAGAACATAAAAAGAGACAGTCGTTTTGGACCGTCTAAACATGCCTCTAAATATATCACATTATTCGTAAAAAATAAAAAGTCAAGTTTGCCACTTCAAATCTATATCCATAATAAGCAAAAGAGGCTGGGACAAAACTAGCTTCAAAATAGGAAAAAGGAGAATTTGAGCCAACTCAAATTCTCCTTTTTCCATTTCTCTCCATTATTTTTGGTCAGTTGATCTTTGTTGGCCGTGTATTTCCGTAAATTCACGGCCATTAAGGCAATCCCCATTTCATTTTCCACCTTCGATTTTCCTCGGACGGAAAATCGAGTGAAACGCAAATTAGCCTTCAAGAATCCAAAAACTGGTTCTACGTCCATTTTACGTTGACGGAAAATAGAACCTGCTTTTTCTTCTGAAAGCTTCGCTCTTACATATTCTTTTTGTCGTTCCCATTTTTCATTCACCATGACCTTTCGGTGATTGCCTTCCTTTGCTTTTGTGCATGATGAACGAAATGGACATCCTGAACAGTTTTCACATTCATAGATTTTCAATTCTCGTTTAAAACCGGTCTTATCGGTACGTACAGAACGATAACGGAAGGTTACTCGCTGCTGATTCGGACAAATGTAGGTATCACTTTCTTCGTCGTACATCCAATTGTCTGGATGAAATGGGTTTTGTTTATATTTCTTCTTTTGTTCTTTCTCATACATGGTATATGGAATAAGTGCCTCACATTTTCGATTCGAAAGGATGTCCTCATAGTTCTGTTCACTACCATAACCAGCATCTGCGACAATATATTTTGGCAATGGAAAATAATGCTTCTCAATCTCATTCAAGAACGGAATCAATGTACGTGTATCAGTAGGATTTGGAAAGATGCTATAAGCTAGTGCGTATTGACCTTCTGTTGCGATTTGTACGTTGTATCCAGCCTTCAATTGACCGTTTTTCATATAGTCGTCTTTCATTCGCATGAACGTCGCATCTAAGTCTGTTTTGGAATAACTATTCCGTTCACCCAAGATTTCGAAGTCTTTTTGATACTTTTGTTTACGTAAAATCAAGTCAATCAACTGTTTGTACACTCGCTTCGGATATTTCCGTTCGCTTCTTAATGCTTTTCGTTCTGTGGCATCGGGCGATGCTTCTATCTTTTGGTCATATTCCGTAATCACTTCATCGACTTGTTGCACCATTTGAGCGAGTTCTTCTACGGACAATTCCCCATCACTTTCCCGCTCCATTTCAGGGATGATTTCCTTCTCTAACAGTTCGTTGTAGAGCTGATTGGATTTTTCAATTAAGCTTTGGTTGTATTTTTCAATGGATTTCTTCCATACGAAAGTAAATTTATTGGCATTCGCTTCAATCTTCGTACCATCGATAAAAATAGCTTCTTGATCGATTAATTTTTCTTCCACCAGTTGGCAACGGAATTGGACAAAACATTGACGAATTAATTCTTTTACTTCCGGATGCACACGAAAACGATTGATCGTCCGATAACTTGGTTCATAGCCTTGTGCCAACCACATCATCCGAATACTGTCCTTTAAAAGGGCTTCAATTTTCCGACCTGAAAAGACTGATTGGGAATAAGCACACAAAATAATTTTTAGCATCATGCGTGGATGATAAGCAGGACAACCTGTATTTCGAAGAAACGGCTGGAAGGCTTCATCTGGAATACTTTCAACTAAATGGTGAATGTGGAAGGCAATATCATTTTCTTGTAATTTTATTTCTAAATCTAGAGGCAAAACTAATTGATTCATGTTATAATATTTGAACATAAGGACACTTCCTTTGATAAAATTTTTTGGGGTAGATACTTAAATTTTATCAGAAGATGTCCTTATTTTTATTAAAAAAATAGTAATAGCCCATGAAATTTCATTCCAACATTTCATGGGCTGTTTCCATTTTAGAGGAGGGTTTTGTCCCAGCCTCTTTTTTGCAAGAAAAAGCGATTAATTTTCCAATAATTGTTCAACAGGCACTTCTTTTTCATTTTCAGGGTCATCTAACGGATAGATGCGTGCTGTCCCTTTCTGTTCGTCAACATTTTGAATATAAATGCGTTGGCCGTTAAATAAAACATTTGCGATTGCGCCGGATTCCACTATTTCTTTCGCGCGTTGAATATTCATGCAATAACCCTCCAATGTCAACGAAGTCATTATCATTATTGCCAAGTTGAAAATAATCATACTTTCACAGTTCCGGATATAATTTGATGAAAATTTGGGAATAGTGATGGAGAGATTAACACGTTGATTGGGGAGAACGATGGGCGAATCTTATGCATCAAACAAATATGTATTACCGGCGAAAATACCTTGGTTAATGAAACAAACCTGGAGTGACATCCTGTTTTTGCATTATCCGGTGAAAAAAGAAGTGCTGGAATTGCATTTGCCTCCCAATCTGGAACTTGATACTTATGAGGGAACCGGATGGGTGACAATTGTCCCGTATATGATGAAAGCTTCAGGATTTCGCGGCCTTCCTTCCATTCCGATGGGGGCCGGCATCCCGGGAATCAATGTGAGGACTTATGTGAAAGCGGGTGAAAAGCCGGGGATCTATTTTTTTAAGTTGGCAATCCGTAACAGATTAGCGGCAATCGCGGCAAAATCGTTCTTTCAATTGCCTTATCTTTATATGGATATATCCCTCAGGAGAACAGGAGAAACAGTTTGTTTTGAAAGCAGAGCACATCCCATCCCTTTGGTATGTGAATATCGTGTCCAATCGCCGGCTTCTCCTGTGGAAAAGGGTTCTTTAGGGGAATGGCTGTTGGAAAGATATTGTTTTTATACAACGGGCCCCAAAGGGAAGTTGCTGCGCGGAGATATTTTTCATGAGTCATGGATCATACAGAATATCGATTTGATAGGCATGGAAAACAATATTTTCTCGACATTCAGACTAAATCCCCAATCCTTCCGGCCGGTAATTCATTATTCAAAACAGTTGAATGTCCATTTTTGGCCGCTTGTTTCAATGGAATAAGTCCCAACCGTTGCGTTGGGACTTTGGATTTTGCGTAGTGTCGGTCAGGGTTTTGGGTGGTGAATGCCAACTTTTCTCTTTATCCAAATTAATAGAATCCTTTGGAGCCGAAGCTAGTTCCAACAATAATCAACAAAATAAAGAGCACTACAAGTAGTGCGAAGTTGTTGTTGAAACCGCAGCCGTAACCGCCATAGCCGCCGCCGTAGCTGTTATTGTAGCCCATGCTTTTCACCCCCTTCCAGTATTAATGTATGGATGAAGGGGGAAAAGTGTCTGTACGTTTGTATAGCCGGTGGGAGATTTTATAACTTTGGAATCTATCCAACATGAAAAATATATAGAAGAATAATTACAGTGATTTCTACCAACTGTGCTTGAAGTGTTTATTTTGAAAATTTAAAATATAGATATAGATGAAAGAACTGGAGGGATTTCAATGAAATTACAAGACAAAGTTGCGATTGTAACAGGTGCCGCTTCAGGAATGGGGAAAGCGATTGCGGAGTTGTATGCGAAGGAAGGCGCAAAGGTCATTATTGCGGATTACAATTTGGAAGGTGCGAAAGCGGTTTCAGAAGAAATTGCGAAAAACGGCGGGACAAGCATGGCGGTTCAAGCGGATGTATCGAAGTTGGAAGACGTTGAAAATATGATCCAGACAGCCATCAACGAATACGGTACACTCGATATTCTTGTGAATAATGCAGGCATCATGGACGGCTTCGAACCGGTCGGCGAAATTACGGATGAAAAATGGGACCGCATCTTTGACATCAACTTAAAAGGTGTCATGCGTGCAATGCGCAAAGCGGTGAACTATTGGTTGGACAACAATAAACAAGGAATCATCATCAATACGATTTCAACGGGTGGATTGAACGGGGCTCATGCCGGCGCAGCTTATGTCGCATCCAAACATGCACTGGTCGGTTTAACGAAAAATACCGGTTTTATGTATGCACAAAAAGGGATCCGTGTAAATGGTATTGCTCCTGGAGCCGTTGAAACAAACATAGGCGCAAGCATTACGAACGTCAGCCAATTGGGTATGGAGCGTTCAGGAATGACCCATAAATTAACACCGCGTACAGGTAAACCGGAAGAAATCGCAAAAGTTGCTTTATTCTTGGCATCCGATGACGCAAGTTTCGTCAACGGTACGGTTGTCGTTGCCGATGCCGGCTGGACTTCCGCATTCTAAAAATGATTTCATACCATTCATTTTGGAGATGGGGCTGGGACAAAACTAGCTTCAAAATAGGAAAAAGGAGAATTTGAGCCAACTCAAATTCTCCTTTTTCCATTTCTCTCCATTATTTTTGGTCAGTTGATCTTTGTTGGCCGTGTATTTCCGTAAATTCACGGCCATTAAGGCAATCCCCATTTCATTTTCCACCTTCGATTTTCCTCGGACGGAAAATCGAGTGAAACGCAAATTAGCCTTCAAGAATCCAAAAACTGGTTCTACGTCCATTTTACGTTGACGGAAAATAGAACCTGCTTTTTCTTCTGAAAGCTTCGCTCTTACATATTCTTTTTGTCGTTCCCATTTTTCATTCACCATGACCTTTCGGTGATTGCCTTCCTTTGCTTTTGTGCATGATGAACGAAATGGACATCCTGAACAGTTTTCACATTCATAGATTTTCAATTCTCGTTTGAAACCAGTCTTATCTGTACGTACAGAACGATAACGGAAGGTTACTCGCTGCTGATTTGGACAAATGTAGGTATCACTTTCTTCGTCGTACATCCAATTGTCTGGATGAAATGGATTTTGTTTATATTTCTTCTTTTGTTCTTTCTCATACATGGTATATGGAATGAGTGCCTCACATTTTCGATTCGAAAGGATGTCTTCATAGTTTTGTTCACTACCATAACCAGCATCTGCGACAATATACTTTGGCAACGGAAAATAATCCTTTTCTATCTTATTCAAGAACGGAATTAATGTACGTGTATCAGTAGGATTTGGAAAGATGCTATAAGCTAGTGCGTATTGACCTTCTGTTGCGATTTGTACGTTGTATCCAGCCTTCAATTGACCGTTTTTCATATAGTCGTCTTTCATTCGCATGAACGTCGCATCTAAGTCTGTTTTGGAATAACTATTCCGTTCACCCAAGATTTCGAAGTCTTTTTGATACTTTTGTTTACGTAAAATCAAGTCAATCAACTGTTTGTACACTCGCTTCGGATATTTCCGTTCGCTTCTTAATGCTTTTCGTTCTGTGGCATCGGGCGATGATTCGATTTTTTGGTCATATTCCGTAATGACTTTATCGACTTGTTGCACCATTTGAGCGAGTTCTTCAACAGACAGTTCTCCCTCATTTTCCCGCTCCATTTCAGGGATGATTTCTTTTTCCAATAGTTCGTTGTATAACTGATTGGACTTTTCAATTAAGTTTTGGTTGTATTTTTCAATGGATTTCTTCCATACGAAAGTAAATTTATTGGCATTCGCTTCAATCTTCGTACCATCGATAAAAATAGCTTCTTGATCGATTAATTTTTCTTCCACCAGTTGGCAACGGAATTGGACAAAACATTGACGAATTAATTCTTTTACTTCCGGATGTACACGAAAACGATTGATCGTCCGATAACTTGGTTCATATCCTTGTGCCAACCACATCATTCGTATACTATCCTTTAATAGCGCTTCAATTTTTCGACCTGAAAAGACAGACTGCGAATAGGCACACAAAATAATTTTTAGCATCATGCGTGGATGATAAGCAGGACAACCTGTATTTCGAAGAAACGGCTGGAAGGCTTCATCTGGAATACTTTCAACTAAATGGTGGATGTGGAAGGCAATATCATTTTCTTGTAATTTTATTTCTAAATCTAAAGGCAAAACTAATTGATTCATGTTATAATATTTAAACATAAGGACACTTCTTTCGTTAAAATTTTTGGGGTTGGATACTTAAATTTTAACAGAAGATGTCCTTATTTTTATTGAAAAAATGAAGAACAGCCCATGAAATTTCATTCCAACATTTCATGGGCTGTTTCCATTTTAGAGGAGGGTTTTGTCCCAGCCTCATCTTTTTTGCCCTTTTTGTCAAATCCTTAATGAAGGCGCTTGAGAAAAGTTTTTCTATATTTTGGAACAACAAAATGCTCCTCCCCATTCGAAGGACAGTGATCCGAAAAATTCAAAAAATATTCTTTTGTTATTTTTAGATCTACACTTTACATTAAAATAGATGATTTTGTAATATTACTTTTGTTATTGTTTGGGAGGAGAAAACGATTTTGAAACTGACAGAGGGACAGATAGGGGCAAAATATAGAATTTGTAATCTATCAAACTTAAATAGAATTGTTCAGAAAAGACTTTTAGATCTAGGTGTCATAGAAGGGGTCGAAGTTACTTGCATCCGTAAAATGCCTTTTGGCGGTCCATATATATTGGAAGTATGCGGCCAGCAAATCAGTTTGCGGAAAAAAGACGTCAACTGTATTGAAGTGGAGGAAATGTAAAAATGGAGTTTGCACTTTTTGGAAATCCCAACACAGGAAAAACCTCCCTTTTTAATATATTAACGGATTCATATGCCTACGTCGGTAACTGGAGTGGCGTTACAGTCGAGAAAAAAGTGGGTGATTTATCAAATGAAAAGGGGCAATTGATCGATCTGCCCGGCATTTATACCATCAATCCACTTTCCAAAGATGAAGCCGTTGCAACCGAATATTTGATGAACGGCACCTTCCACGGAATTATTAATATAGTGGATGCTTCACAGTTGCTTCGGAATATGCAATTGACCATCCAGCTTCTTGAATTTGGGGCTCCACTCATCATCGGACTGAATATGACGGATGTAGCGAAATCAAAGGGGATTCTTGTCGATCCGGAAAAACTATCCGAAAAGTTGGGAGTGACGGTCGTCCCCATCATCGCCAGATCGGGTCATGGATGCGATAAATTATTAAAACATTTGGACGAGCAAAATTTACACAGGTCATCCATAAAAATTGATTATGGACCGGAGATTGAAAAGTTAATCGATGAAATCATAAAATTGCTACCCAGCTATAGCAAGATCAATCGACGCTGGCTGGCGATCCAATTGATTGACGGGAATTTTGTCGTCAGAAATAAATTGAGCGAAATGATGGATTTTGCATTAATTGATTATTTGATAAAAGATAGCGAAGAAAAAATAAAACGGCAATATGGGGTAAAATCCATCAGCCAATGGTTGTTCAAAAAGCGGCAGGACTTTATTCAATCTGTATTGGATTATTGTGTAACGGAACAAAAAAACAAGAAAAACAGTTTCACTGAATTGATTGATGCCATTGTGACCCACAGTGTGTGTGGTGTCATCATTTTCTTGGAATTGATGTTTCTGATCTTTAAATTGACTTTTGATTGGCTTGGTTCACCACTGTCCGACTTTTTGGACGGAATTTTATCCGGTCCGTTTTCTGCGGCGGTTGAAAGAGCTTTGGAAGCATTGCAAGTATCGCCATTTATCCAAAGTTTGATCATTGAAGGGATTATTGGCGGTGTCGGTGGGGTTCTCGTTTTTGTTCCGCAAATTTTTATCCTGTTCTTCTTCATTTCATTGCTTGAAGATTCAGGATACATGTCCCGGATAGCCGTGATTATGGACCGCATATTGGAACTTGTCGGCTTGAACGGAAAAGCGTTCATCCCTTTGATTATCGGCTTTGGATGCAACGTTCCCGGCATTATGGGGGCCAGAACGATCGAACAGCCAAAAGAGAGATTATTGACCATTCTATTAACCCCTTTAATGTCATGTTCGGCACGGCTAACCGTTTACAGTTTATTTGTGAGTGTATTTTTTGAGGAACACAAGGCATTGATTGTGTTATCGTTATATGTACTCGGAATTGTTGTCGCCATTATTTTGGCAAAACTCTTTTCTTTCTTTATTAGAACCGAAGAATCGATTTTTGTCATCGAGTTGCCACCGTATCGGGTTCCTCAAGTGCGGACATTGTTGAGAAGCACTTGGGATAAAGGGAAAGGGTTTGTAAAAAAAGCCGGAACGTTTATATTGGGAGGAACGGTCATTATTTGGCTGCTCACTTATGTGGGGCCTGATGGAACAAATGTACAACCCGATGAAAGTTTCTTGGCGTTGATCAGCCAATGGATTGCTCCAATCTTTGCACCTTTAGGATTTGGCACTTGGCAGGCTGCGGCAAGCTTATTTACCGGATTCCTTGCCAAAGAAATCGTTGTGTCATCAATGAATGTCATCTATTTTGTACCGGATGGAGCAAGCTTGCAGCATCTATTATCAGGGGTATTCACGCCATTATCCGCATACAGTTTCATGGTGTTTATTTTGCTGTACGTGCCATGTTTAGCGACGGTTGCAACCATTAAAAAGGAAACAGGATCAAGAAAATGGATGTATTTCTCTATTGTTTATGGACTGATTGTTGCATACACAATTTCTTTTATTATCTATCAGGGCGGATTGTTGTTAGGAATTGGTCAATAGAAAGGGCGGCTTTTAATGATTATCAGCATAATTCTTGGAATCGTTATTTTTGGCTATGCATTTTGGGCGTTATATCATTCTATTAAGAAAAGCAAAAAAGGTGTATGTGCAAGTTGCGAAATCGCAGACCATTGCAATGCAAGCTGCTACCCACCTTCCAAGAAATAATTTTTTTGATTTTAAATTGAGAATGCATCTTTTTCTCAATTGAGAGGGGGCGCCAAGTTGAAATGAAATACATCATTTTCGATTTTGATGGGACGCTTGCGAATTCGGCGGAAGTTTACGTAAATGCTTGGAATGCTTACGCAAAAAAATACAACTATTTGCCATTAACTTTAGAAGAGCTGCAGGAGATTCAACACCTCGATAATTATAGCAGGGCAAAAAAATATCATTTTCCGATGTACAAACTGTCCATCATTTTGCCAAAGATCCACCAATATTTTAATGAGCATATCCGGGAAGTGCCATTATTTGATGGAGTCAAAGAAATGCTGGAATCCCTGCATGCCGGAGGGTATGAAATTGCAATCATATCATCCAATAAAAAGGATAATATAGTGGAAATATTGAAGCGTGAAAACATCGATTCGGTTTCCGAGGTGATTTCCGCCCGCAGACTTTTCGGGAAAGATGTGGCGATACGGAAGTTTATGAAGCGCCATCAATTAGCCCCTCAAGATCTTTTGTATGTCGGGGACGAATTGCGGGATATCCAAGCATGCAACAAAGTTGGCGTGCCTTTCATGTGGGTGAGTTGGGGACTGGACAGTTTTGAATTGATTGAGAAAGAAAAGCCGGCCTATGTAGCCCATTCCCCAAAAGAAATTGCGGATCAGTTGAGGAACGTGGCCATCGTTGATAAATGAGGCTGGGACATAACTAATAAAGTGAACGAGCTGCAAAAAAATTTTTTGTAAAAAATTGATATCACAGAAAATTGATTGGAGTGACGGGGCGAGTGCTCCTGTCGCTCCGCTTTCGTCGCAAAGCAAAAGCTTTCCTGCGGGAACAGCCCGAGTCTCGAGACCCCGCAGGAGCGAAGGTTTGAGCTCCGAGGAGGCTCGAGCCGGGCCCGCGGAAAGCGTCCCCGGAACGGAAATCAATTTTCTTCAATTATCAAAAAAACACCATTTTTCTCCCGTGAGAAAATGGTGTTTTTTATCTTTTGTCCCAGCCTCATTTATTTTCTTGGAGATGACCCAGCAAATTTTGCACAAAATCATAAGTCAAAGAGATTGCTTGTCCGATGGTCATATCTTCTTTAAAGCCTTCAATATAATCCAGCGGCAAATTGATTTCCCACAAGCCTTCATCAGCAGAAAAAAGGGCGCTGTAGTTTTTGATTGCATCTGTATGTAGATGTTCTTCCAAATAATTTTTTATGGCTTCCCCATGTTTCTTTTGTGCTCTTAATCCAAATAAAGCCATATATGTCCGGAACACATCGTCCACTTCAATGGAAAGGGCATCCACCTTGATTTCATTAAAAGTGGAAGACTCAATATAAAGAAATTCATTTAAATGCTTTTTGAAATAGGAAATCGATGTATCCAAGAATTTTGGAGATTCTATTTCAACCGTTTCTTCCGTTTCTTTATCACAGCGTTCAAGATAAATCTTTTCCAAATTCATCCAAAGTAACCTCCTTTATTCTTACTTTAGTATAACCCACTTGAAAGGAAATTTTATTATAATTCTTTGACAGGAGAAGCCGGTTTTGCATGGAAAATGATAATTTGTTAAGTTTTTCATAATATATAAACTAGCAGGTTTATAGAAAAGGGGAAGAAGCTGATGATGAAATTGTTGATCGCGCTCATTGCAGCTCTGGGCGGAGTGGCGGTGGCGGTGCAAAGTAAAGTGAATGGGGGATTGGGCCAAAAAATCGGTTTGATAGAAGGTTCCTTTATTTCTTTTCTGATCGGAACATTGGTGCTGTTCTTCTTTACCATCTTTTTCGGGAAAGGAAATATTTTGGCCGTCACAGAAGTGCCAAAATGGCAGTTGATCGGCGGGATTTTAGGGGCCATTTATGTATCCATTCTAATCTTTTCAGTCAATAAAATCGGTGTGACATCCACATTGATGGCAGTCGTATTGGGGCAAATCGCCGTGGGGGCCATCATTGATCATTTTGGCTTGTTTGGAGGAGAAAGATATCCAATCACCGGCACGAAAATGATTTCGATTCTGTTGCTGATCGTTTCGCTTTATTTATTCAATAAATAATTTCTCTATGAAGCGGATGGATCCACCCATTCTGCCAAGCCGTTTTAAATGAAAATTTCTCATATTACAGGTAATGTTGGAATAAATTATGTAAAATAGGATGCAGAAAGGGGAAATGGAGATGTCACAATTTAAAGCATTAGTCGTTGATAAACAAGGCGAAGATGTTGCCATTGAACTTCGGCAATTGTCATTTGACGATTTGCCAAAAGGGGAAGTATTGATACGTGTTCATTATTCCGGTGTAAACTATAAAGACAGTCTTGCAAGCATTCCGAACGGAAATATTGTAAGAAATTATCCTTTTGTGCCGGGAATCGATTTGGCCGGCGTCGTCGTTGCATCGGAAGATCCGCGTTTTCAGGAAGGCGATGAAGTGATTGCAACAAGTTATGAAATCGGCGTTTCCCACTTTGGGGGTTATAGCGAGTATGCGCGGATTCCAGCCGATTGGATTGTGCCGCTTCCGAAAGGGCTTTCCTTAAAAGAATCCATGGTGATTGGAACGGCAGGATTCACTGCAGCCTTATCCATTTATCGGCTTGAACAAAACGGGTTGAAACCTGACCAAGGTAAAGTGCTCGTAACGGGGGCAACAGGCGGCGTAGGCAGCTTTGCCGTGGCGATTTTATCAAAACTGGGATATGATGTCGAAGCAAGTACCGGAAAAGAATCGGAACATGAATTTCTTAAAAGTCTTGGAGCCAATTCGGTGATTTCCAGGGAAGAAGTGGTCAGTGCGGGAAGACCGAAGTCTTTGGCGAAACAACGATGGATTGCGGCGGTGGATCCTGTTGGCGGGGAATCCCTTGCATCCATTTTGAGCCAAATTAAGCTGGGCGGACAGGTGGCCGTAAGTGGATTGACAGGAGGGACAAGCTTGCCGACAACGGTGTATCCATTTATATTACGGGGTGTCGATCTACTCGGTATAGATTCCGCATATTGCAATTATGAAACAAGAAAAGAAGTTTGGAACCGTTTGGCTTCGGAGTACAAGCCAAATAATTTGGAAGATTTTATTAATAAAATAGTGACGTTGGAAGAGTTGCCTGATGCTTTTCCTATTCTCTTGAAAGGACAAGCAAAAGGTAGAATAATAGTGGATTTAAACGCTTAAGAATTAAAGGCTGCCTTGAAAGTTCTTCATGGCAGCCTATTTTTTGTATTCTATGAAACTTGTGTTATTCTTAATTGTGACAATTCTTTCAATGAAATTGGTTCAATCATGGCAAATTTTTTTATTCATTTAGTATAATTGCAATTGTATAGAAAAAGAGGGGTGGCTACATTGAATCGGATTCAATTTGTTAAACAGAAGATTCAATATATGGACGAAGTGGAAGCGAAAAGCATTTTATTATTGATTTATGCGAAATTGGACAGCGCCATTGATCAAGGTGATGAAGACATTATCAAAGAAACGGCTGAAGAAATTTTTGATATGTACCATAAACTGCCCGATCGGATGTTGAATTAGGGAGGAGCCATTTTGAACTTGTTTGTTCAAAATGGTTTTTTTTTTTGACAGTGCATATCATCCAAAGAAAACGGCCCAAAGGCATGCTTTAGGCCGCAAAAAAAGGAAAAGAAGCCGGTAAAAGGAAGTCATGGCGGAAATTGAAAGGAAAGAGGGTTATAAGAATCAATAATAGTGATATCCACTGTAGTTTGAGCCTACAATGATGAGTAAGATAAAGAGAACCACCAGTAAAACGAAGTCATTTTTGCCTCCGAAGAATCCGGAATCATATTTTGACATAAAATTCACCCCCTCTTTTCGTATTTAATGTATGGCAAGTTGTTGGGGGTGTATGGTACAAAAGCGGAATTGCGGAGAGCACAGACAAAATTTCATGCTGGTTTTTTTGCAATGGTAGTTCAAATGGAAGAATAAACTTCATACAATAAAATAAATTGTTTTCGTTTGATTTTGTAAACGCTTACGTTTCTCAGGTTTATTCCGATTCGAAGGCAGGTGGAATGATTGAAAGAGGAAAAGCTTATTCACTTTCAACAATACAAATATGCCAAATTGATCGACGAACTGCGTGAATATCCGGACAGCATTGAATATATCCTTGTGCATGATTATGAAAACCGATTCGACTTCCAGCGTACGGAATGCGTCCAAATGGGGGACTGTTTTGCGCAGCTGATCAAAGTGGGGAAGTCTTACCAACTCGTTTCGTTGATATTTTTTAAAAGTGATTGGACAGTGAAGCAAATTTTGAAATTTCTATCAAGCCATCGAATTGAAATTTTCCAACGGGCATCTGGGCCCCTGTATATTCAGAATGCACATAAAATCATTGACAGCAAATTGTTTAGAGGACGTCCCCTCGTTTTATTTCAAATCGGGAAAAAGAGCATTGTTGTTGAACCGAATCTTTTACAAGAAGTGACAGAATTTTATGAGCAATATAATAAAATCAGTCATACCGGATTAGCGGAGAAAATGCTTAAAGATTTCAGTTTTGACTGAATCTTTTTTTGTTGGCCAGCAAATATGGGGGATGCGGAAAATAGATGAAATCTCTATAATCGATGGCAGTTTTTTGATAAAATGGGTTTAAGCGAAGGAGTGAATAAACGTGGGAATTTATAAAAAAATTGCTGTAGCAGTGGACTTTTCGGAAGGCTCAAAAAAAGCGCTGAAAAAAGCGGTTGAGTTGGCCAAGAAATTTCAATCCACTTTATTGATTGTCCATGTTGTAGATACAAAATCCTTTGGTTCCGTTGCAGCTTATGATTTAAAATATGCTGCCGAAATGAAAGAAAAGGCTAAGGCAGAACTGGAAAAATGGAAAGAAAAAGCGGAAAAAGAAGGGCTTGAAAAAGTGGAAACATTGGTGGAAGAAGGGGCGGCAAAAACGATTTTAACAAATCTTGATGTGGATTTGATGGTCTGCGGCGCCACAGGGCTGAATAAAATCGAAAAATGGATGCTTGGTTCAGTGGCTGAGCGCATCGTCCGACATTCAAAATGCGATGTATTTGTGGTTCGTTAACGGCGGGAAAAATGGAGGAATTTTCGAAAATCCTTTCATATCCGGAATGAATCAGGCATATATATAATTATATTGGTTTGATTGCGTAAAAAGGGGAGAAATAATGCTGAACAAGCCGTTTGAACAGTTTGAAGTGGGGGAAACGTGGACATCGCGCGGCCGTACAATCACGGAGAGCGATATTGTGAATTTCTCCGGAGTCAGCGGAGATTTTTTTCCGTTACATACAGATTCGGAATATGCCAAAAATACGATTTTCAAACAGCGGATCGCCCATGGGCTGCTTGTGCTGTCGATTGGGACTGGCCTTTTGGAAATGAGCCCGAAAGCGGTCGTCGCCTTTTATGGAATCGAAAAGCTGAGATTTTTAAAACCGACCTTTATAGGAGACACGATCCATCTGGAATTGAAAGTGACGGACTTGAAAGATAAGGGGAACGGTACGGGCGTAGTCACGTTCCAGCAGGAAATCATCAAACAGACGGGCGAAACGGTCGTTACTGCTGAATACAAGTTTTTGATCAATAAAAAAGAACGCTATCACGTTTGATGGGCGTTCTTTTTTTACGGCATTCATATGGGAATTTTCAGATGATCAAGTATCGCAAAATATTGGAGAACTGATTAAATTTCATGAAATTTTGTAACAATGTGGATATACGCATTTTTTTCAAAAGAGAGGGATGGACTCAATGGAATTTTGGTCGGAAGTGTTGGAGCGGATCCGCTGGAAAATTCCCAAAGCAAGTTACGATCTGTATTTCGCCAAAACGGAGGGGGAATGGAATGGCGAGGTGCTATGTATTTTTACAGAGAACCAGTTCTCTAAAGACGGTTTGAATCATCGTTATAAAAATATCATTTCATTGACGGTGGAAGAAATGACCGGCAAAAAAGCGCAAATCCGGATCGTGAACAAGAATGCCGGTGAGGAACAATTGCCGAATGAGAATTCAAACGCGCCATTCGAAGAAATCAAATCCTTCATCCTCCAACAAAATAGAATGATTAATAGATTGCAAAAAAGGGTCAGGGAACTGGAAAAGAAAGTGGTGTATTTGGAAGGGGAACGAATCATCAGGTAACTTTTATTAAATGTTGAAGGGGTGAAACTTGACAATGTTTCATCCCTTTCAATATGTTCTAATAAGGAAATAAATTTAGCCCATCACCAAAGAAAAAAGGTTCAAAAAATTAGAATTAATTTACTATAATAATTGTTGGATTTTTGGTTGAATTATTCCATAAATGGGGATTATATAAATAAAAGGAATTTTTGAATCGGGATCTTAGAAAATGGGTGAACAGCCAAACATATCTGCATTATCCATGGAGTGAAAAAGGTGAAAAACAAGAAATCTTCCTACGCGACTTTCCAAAATGTGATCGTTTTCCCCGGAACGGTGGAACGGCTCTTTTCAGAGGCGTTAAAATACATGAAAACCAATCAGTTTGAAAAGGCAAACCGATATTTTGAAGAAGCCCTCCAATATACTGAAGGCGACGAGCATTTGCTGAGCATATACGCATATTCTTTATATGAATCCAAATCCTATGAAAAGGCAAAGGAAGTCTGTGAAAAGCTGCTTAATCTCGGCCCGGCAATGTATTTCGAAATTATGGAATTGTATTTGACGGTTTGCATGCAATTAAAAGAATATAAAAAAGTAGAAAGAATCATTTCCTCATTGTTTGATGAAGGCGCAATACCCCAGGAAAAAATGGAACAGTTTAAAAGATTGAAAGAATTGAATGCCAATATCAGTGAGAGAATGGAAAAGCAAGATGACCACCCGGCGGCGGTCAAACAGTATGAGCCTGAAATGTTTGAATTGGATGCTTTTTTATCGCTGGAACCAAACGAACAAGTGAAAAAGTTGAATGAATTGGCCTTGATCAATATTCGCCCGATTCTGCCGCAGCTAAAAAGAATCGTGGAGCATGACCGCATCCATCCCTTTGTGAAAAGCCTTATTCTTATATTAATGAATGAACAGGCGGTTGACATGGAAATAAAAATCGGGAAATTTGATAGGATAATTGTGGTAAATCCATCGAAAATTGGGTTGCCAACTGAGTTGCCACAATATAAAATGATTTCAAATATAGTGAATGATCAACTGCAGCAAGAACCCTCGATTTTAGAAATGGTTGAATATTTAATTGCAAAACATTCAATAGTAACGTATCCTTTTGAGTGGTTGGATTTTCAACCGCAGGATGTGGCGCAATGTTATATTGATTTTGTACATCAAATGTTTGGCCAACAAAGAGGGGCAAATCAAGAAATTTTTCATTTCATACAAGAATTAGAAATGTTATCAGAACTACAATAAACATGAAAAATGTTGAAACTCGGGCTACTTATGATATACTAAAATGGTTGTCAAAGTCGTATAAACAAATGTTAAAAATTTTGTAATTTATTTTTGGAGGTATTAATATATGTCTGCAAAATGGGAAAAGAAAGATGGAAACACTGGAGTATTAACAATTGAAGTTCCTGCTGAGAAAGTGAATAAAGCACTCGATCAAGCATTCCAAAAAATCGTAAAACAAATCAACGTGCCTGGATTCCGTAAAGGAAAAGTTCCACGCAATATCTTTGAAAAACGTTTTGGTGTGGAAGCATTATACCAAGATGCATTGGAAATTTTAGTTCCTGAAGAATACTCAAAAGCTGTCGATGAAACTGGCATCTTCCCAGTAGATTATCCTGAAATCGGTGAACTTGACGGTTTTGAAAAAGATAAAGATTTTACATTTACTGCGAAAGTGACAGTAAAACCTGAACCAAAACTTGGAGAATACAAAGGGTTGGAAGTGAAAAAATTAAGCACAGAAGTAACGGATGAAGAAGTGGAAGAACAAATCCAAAACTTATTGAACAGAAAAGCTGAATTCGAAATCAAAGAGGATGAACCAATCGTTGAAGGCGATATCGCTGTAATCGACTTCGAAGGATTCATCGGCGACGAAGCTTTTGAAGGTGGAAAAGGAGAAGATTATTCTCTTGAAATCGGATCCGGCCAATTCATCCCTGGTTTTGAAGATCAATTAGTTGGCGTAAAAGCTGGCGAAACAAAAGATGTTCAAGTGACTTTCCCTGAAGAATACCATGCTGAAGAACTTGCTGGTAAAGATGCAACTTTCAAAGTGACTGTGAAAGAAGTAAAAACAAAAGTGCTTCCTGAGTTGAATGATGAATTCGCAAAAGAAGCTGATCCGGAAGTTGAATCAGTTGACGAGTTGCGTAACAAAATCAAAGAAAGATTGGCTGAACAAAAGAAAAACGAAGCTGAAAGCACACTTCGCGACGAATTGGTAGAAAAAGCGGCTGAAAATGCTGAAATGGATATCCCTGAAGCAATGATCCATAATGAAATTCATCGCATGATCGACGAGTTTGCTCAACGTCTTCAAATGCAAGGCATGTCCCTTGACCTTTATTATCAATTCTCTGGCCAAACGGAAAAAGACTTGCATGAGCAATTCAAAGAAGATGCGGAAACTCGCGTGCGCATTTCATTAACATTGGAAGCAATCGCTAAAGCTGAAAACATCGAAGTGACTCAAGAAGATATCGATAAAGAACTTGAAAAAATGGCTGAACAATTCAAAATGGACAAAGAACAAATCATTACAGCTTTAGGCGGTTCAACTGAAATTTTAGAGAACGATATCCGCACACAAAAAACAGTTGAATTTTTAGTTGAGAATGCCAAAATTACTGAATAATTTTCCGTTTTCCTTTAAAATGGATAGTGAGGATAACTGAATAATTTCACTGACAAGGTACGGCATATACTACCGTGCCTTGTTTTATACCAGCAAGAAATTTTTACATACTGACAGATATAAACCGACAGCATCTAGTACTTCTTATTTGCTAAAGCGTTTAATATCTTGTATGATTGTTGCTTGAATAGGGGTGAAACAAATTGTTTAAATTTAATGATGAAAAAGGCAATTTAAAGTGTTCTTTTTGTGGGAAACCACAGGAACAAGTGCGCAAATTGGTAGCTGGACCCGGAGTTTACATTTGTGATGAATGTATCGAACTTTGTTCCGAAATCGTTGTTGAGGAATTAGGTGCAGAAGAGGAAATCGATTTTCAGGATGTTCCAAAACCGAAAGAAATTTTAAACATTCTGGACGAATATGTGATTGGACAAGAACGTGCGAAAAAAGCTCTTGCCGTTGCTGTATATAACCATTACAAACGAATTAATTCAAACAGTAAAATAGATGATGTGGAATTGTCAAAATCCAATATTATTTTGATTGGGCCGACTGGTAGCGGGAAAACATTGCTCGCTCAGACACTTGCGAGAATTTTAAATGTGCCTTTTGCGATTGCGGATGCCACTTCTTTGACAGAAGCCGGTTACGTTGGCGAAGACGTGGAAAACATTTTGCTGAAACTGATCCAAGCTGCTGATTATGACATTGAAAGAGCCGAAAAAGGGATTATTTATATAGATGAAATTGATAAAATCGCCCGCAAATCCGAAAATCCTTCCATTACACGTGATGTATCAGGTGAAGGAGTACAGCAAGCATTGTTAAAAATTCTTGAAGGTACAGTGGCCAGCGTCCCTCCACAAGGCGGCCGTAAACATCCCCATCAGGAATTTTTGCAAATTGATACAACCAATATTTTATTTATTGTTGGTGGCGCCTTCGATGGAATCGAAAATATTATCAAACGCCGTTTAGGCCAAAAAGTCATCGGCTTTGGTTCTGATGCGAAAAATAAAAATGTGGAAAGCGATTCTCTGCTTTCACAATTAATTCCGGAAGATTTATTGAAATTCGGGTTAATTCCGGAGTTTATTGGCCGTTTGCCTGTCATTGCGACACTGGAGCAATTGAATGAGGATGCTTTAGTCCGCATTTTAAATGAACCGAAAAATGCATTGGTGAAACAATATCAAAAAATGCTTGAATTGGATAATGTGGAATTGGAATTTGAAGAAGAAGCGCTTCGGGCGATCGCGAAAGAAGCCATTGAACGCAAAACAGGCGCCCGCGGACTCCGTTCCATCATTGAAAATGTCATGCTTGATATGATGTACGAATTGCCATCCCGTGAAGATATTGCAAAATGCATTATCACAAAAGAAACGATTACAGATAAAGCACAGCCAAAATTAATTTTAAAAGATGGAACAGAATTGAAGGATTTGAAGGACAATAAAAAAACTTCCGCATAACTTGGAAGCAAGGAACTGAAATAAGGAATCCATAAAGAGCTGACTGCGAATTTGCTTATGCATTTCTCGTTAGTCAGCTCTTTATAACGAAAATACAGATTACATTTTTTTACAATTGTTCTTCCGTGTAAAAATATTTCTGAAAAGCATTGGCAATAATCCTTTTATAGGAATAATAATTAGTGAAAAAGACAATAGTAAATGCTGTTATGAAATCGACCTTATTTGAAATTGCTATGTAAATCCAAGTGAAAACTCCTTATTTTTTCACATACTAAATGTGCAAAGGCGGGTGCATTCTTAGTATCAAAATGGAGGTGAGGATCCCGCATGACTGAAATAAAGAAAAATGTTCCGCTGCTTCCTTTGCGTGGACTGCTCGTTTTTCCTACAACGGTATTACATATTGATGTTGGAAGAAAACGTTCCGTCGCAGCTTTAGAACATGCAATGATGAATGACAGCCGGATTTTTTTAACCGCCCAAAAGGATTTGCGGGTGGAACTGCCTGAAAAAGAAGATTTATATATGGTTGGGACTTATGTCTCCGTCAAACAAATGTTGAAGTTGCCAAACGGTACTTTGCGCATTTTGGTGGAAGGAATATGCCGCGGAAAAATCATCAATTATCAAGAAAATGACGACTTCACGACGGTGGATATTGAATTGCACGAAGATTCAAAAGAAAAAGACGTTGAAACGGAAGCTTTAATGCGCACGGTGATGAATTACTTTGAAAAGTATGCGAAAGCTTCCAATAAAATTACGGCGGAAACAATCCAAGCCGTCATGGACATCGAAGAGCCGGGAAGACTTGCCGATATTATCGCTTCCCATCTGCCGTTCAAAATTGCGGAAAAACAAGAAGTATTGAGCATGTTCAATGTCAAAAAGCGGTTGGATCATCTAATGATCCGGTTGCATGATGAACAGGAAGTATTGGATTTAGAAAAGAAAATCAATTCAAAAGTAAAACAGGCGATGGAACGTACGCAAAAGGAATATTATTTGCGTGAGCAGATGAAAGCGATTCAGGCGGAACTTGGAGACCGGGAAGGAAAGACCGGCGAAATTGCGGATCTCAAAAAACGGATTGAAGAGGCCGGAATGCCTGAATCCACGCAAAAGGCGGCACTGAAAGAACTTGACCGCTATGAAAAATTGCCTGCAGCCAGCGCAGAGAGCGGCGTGATCAGAAACTATATCGAGTGGCTTGTCACAATTCCATGGAAAGAAAAAACGGAAGACCGGCTCGATATTAAACTGGCCGAGGAAATTCTGAACCGCGATCATGATGGACTGGAAAAGGTAAAAGAGCGCATTTTGGAATACTTATCCGTCCGTCAATTGAAAAATTCCATTCGTGGCCCGATCCTTTGCTTGGTCGGCCCTCCTGGGGTAGGGAAAACATCCCTTGCCCGATCCATTGCGGAAAGCCTTAACCGCAAATTTGTCCGGGTTTCCCTTGGGGGCGTCCGAGACGAGTCGGAAATTCGCGGACATCGGCGCACATATGTAGGGGCGATGCCGGGACGGATCATCCAAGGCATGAAAAAAGCTGGCACAATCAATCCGGTATTTTTATTGGATGAAATCGATAAAATGTCCAATGACTTCAAAGGGGATCCTTCTGCGGCGATGCTTGAAGTATTGGACCCTGAACAAAACCATACGTTCAGCGATCATTACATCGAAGAGCCGTATGATTTGTCACAAGTTATGTTTATTGCCACAGCCAATGATTTGAGCACGATCCCGGGACCGTTGTTGGACCGGATGGAAGTGATCTCCATTGCCGGATATACGGAAATGGAAAAATTGAATATTGCAAAAAATCATCTCATTCCAAAACAGTTGGAAGAAAACGGCTTGAAAAAATCTCAAATTGTATTTAAAGAAGAAGCCATCGTTGATTTGATCCGCTACTACACTCGGGAAGCGGGGGTACGCGGCCTTCAACGCCAAATAGCAGCCGTTTGCCGCAAAGTTGCAAAAGTGATTGTTTCCGGCGAACGCAAAAGGGTGACTGTCAATTCGAAATCCTTGGTTGAAATGCTCGGCAAACATAAATATCGTTACGGCCAAGCGGAATTGGAGGACCAAGTAGGTGTAGCTACCGGATTGGCATACACAACCGTTGGCGGCGATACGCTTCAAATTGAAGTATCGTTGACACCGGGCAAAGGAAAACTTTTACTTACAGGTAAATTGGGAGATGTAATGAAAGAATCTGCCCAAACGGCACTTTCATATGTCCGTTCCTTATCCGATCGACTCAACTTGGATGCGGATTATTTTGAACAGCACGATATTCATATCCACGTGCCTGAAGGGGCGGTACCAAAAGATGGACCATCCGCGGGGATTACCATTGCCACGGCTCTTGTGTCTGCCATTTCCAATAAACCGATCAGAAAAGAAGTCGGCATGACCGGAGAAATAACATTGAGAGGGCGAGTTCTCCCGATTGGGGGGTTAAAGGAAAAATCCTTGGGTGCTCACCGTGCGGGACTAAAAACTATCATCATTCCTCAGGACAATGAGCGGGATATTGATGATATTCCTGAAACGGTTCGCGGAGAGTTGACCTTTAAACCTGTTAAAACAGCGGAAGAAGTGTTGAATATCGCCCTTGTTGGAGGGTTTTAAATGAAAATCAGTCAAGTGGAAATGGTGATCAGTGCCGTAAAGCCGGAGCAGTACCCTGATGATGGTCTCCCCGAGTTTGCTTTGGCCGGCCGATCAAATGTAGGGAAATCATCTTTCATCAACAAAATGCTCAACCGAAAATCTTTGGCCCGTACGTCATCAAAGCCTGGGAAAACACAAACACTGAACTTTTATAAAATCAACAATGAGCTGTTTTTCGTGGATGTTCCAGGCTACGGCTACGCCAAAGTTTCCAAAAAAGAGCGCGAGGCCTGGGGCAAAATGATCGAACGATATTTGACCGGCCGCAGCGTTTTGAAAGCGGTCGTATTGATTGTGGATTTGCGGCATCCGCCTACCGGAGACGACCGCATGATGTATGACTTTTTAAAGTACTACAATATTCCAACCATCGTCGTTGCAACAAAAGCGGATAAAATTCCAAAAGGCAAGTGGGATAAACATAAAAAAGTTGTTAGAGAGACGCTGGAAATGGATAAAGAAGAACCTCTCATCCTGTTCTCAGCGGAAACTGGGGTAGGAGTGGAAGAAACATGGGCTGTAATTCAAAAGTTCATGTGATTCCATACATAGTTCACAACAGAGCAAGTTGGAAAACGTTATATTTTCCAAATTGCTCTTTATTTATGTATTCAAAAGTGTAAATTGTCGAAATTTGATGAATACTAACCCTGAAGTTTATTATCATTGAAAATGGGCCTGAATTTTGTTATTCTTACATTAGAATAATTTTAAATTAAAAATATTTTTCATAACTTTTTCACAATTTGCGTTTGGATAGCGCTTTCTTTGTGATAGAATTAAAGTTATGAAATAGTTCGTGAGAGGTGTTAAGTTCATGCACACACTTGTTGTCGGCTTGAATTATCGAACTGCGCCAGTCGAAATTCGCGAAAAATTGTCGTTCATTGAAAGTGAATTAGCACAAGCGATGGCTGCGTTGAAAAAAGAAAAGAGCATACTTGAAGATGTGATCGTATCAACTTGTAACAGAACGGAAATATATGCGGTCGTTGATCAGTTGCATACAGGCCGTTATTATATAAAACGTTTTTTATCAAACTGGTTCAACATCCCGATTGAAGAGTTCGAACAATATTTATATATACGTGAAAGCGAAGAGTCTTTGGAACATCTTTTCCGCGTAACTGCAGGAATCGATTCGATGATTCTTGGCGAAACGCAAATTTTGGGACAAGTGAAGAAAAGTTTTCTTGAGGCGCAAGAAATCGGTGCAACGGGAACGATTTTTAACCGATTGTTCAAACAAGCCATCACCTTTGCGAAAAAAGCGCATAAAGAAACGACAATCAACGAAAATGCCGTTTCTGTTTCATATGCTGCTGTCGAACTTGCCAAGAAAATCTTTGGTTCATTGAAACATAAGCACGTAACGATTTTAGGTGCCGGTAAAATGGGCGAGCTGGCAATGGAAAATCTTTATGGGAACGGTGTAGGTAAAGTAACGGTATTGAATCGCACCTTTGAAAAAGCGGTGTCGCTAGCGGAAAAATTCCATGGACAAGCAAAATCGATCAAGGAATTGCAATGCACTTTACTGGATACGGACATTTTAATCAGTTCAACAGGTTCGCCGCAATATGTCATCGACTATGAATTGATGCAATTTGTGGAGTCTTTGCGTAAAGGGAAACCGTTATTTTTGGTTGATATCGCTGTTCCAAGGGATATCGATCCGAAAGTCGGCGATTTGCCAAATGTGTTCTTATACGATATCGATGACTTGCAGGGAATTGTGGAAGCAAACCTGGCAGAACGAAAACAAGCCGCCCAACAAATCGAAAGAATGATTGAACAGGAGATTGACGAATTTAAAGACTGGATCGCAACGCTGGGTGTAGTGCCGATTATCGCGGCATTGCGCAAAAAAGCGGATATGATCCAGCAAGAAACGATGAAAAGCATCGAAAATAAAATGCCAAATTTAACAGAACGGGAACGTAAAATTTTAAATAAGCATACGAAATCCATCATCAATCAATTGTTAAAGGAACCAATCCTTCAGGCGAAGGAAATTGCCAACTCGCCAAAAGCAAACCAAAATCTTCAATTGTATCAACAAATTTTTGGAATCGAAGAACTTGTTCAAGAAGAAGTTCGCAATCAACAATTGAAGGCAGCCGCAGAAAAGGAACCTGTTCAAGATATTCAAAATCAACCAAAATTATCATTTTAAGCAAGAAATTTAAGGCGTTTTCGTATCTATGTGGTAAACTATTGATACGGAAACGCTTTTAGTTTGGAGATTAAGACGTATTGGATGGAGAAGGGTTTCGTATGACTGAAGTGATGTCCAACCTTTATCAAATGATGGTTGTCCTTTATGCAATCAGTATTATGTTGTATTTTACAGATTATTTTTATAAAAAGGATTTCATCCGTCGTTCCGCTTTTTGGCTGATTTCCATTGTATGGGTGATGCAGACGGCCTTTATTATAATAAATATTTTTGAAACGAAACGTTTCCCGATTCTGTCCCTTTCTGAAGGAATATATTTTTACGCCTGGCTGCTTGTAACCTTGTCGATTTTTTTGCATTGCATTGCAAGAGTCGATTTGCCGGTGTTTTTCGTCAATATCCTCGGATTTGTTTTTATGACCATCCGGTTATTTGCGCCAAATAATTTGAACCCTGTATTAAAAACATTAGAATCAGAAATGCTGTTTATACATATAAGTTTTGCCATATTTGCCTATGCAGCATTTTCCATTTCTTTTGTTTTTTCAATATTATATTTAGTTCTTTATCGTTTATTGAAAAAGAAGAAATATACCAAGATTTGGTCCCGGCTGCCTTCTTTGACCCAAATGACCCAATGGATGAACTACTCCATCATCATCGGCATCCCAATCTTGGTCATCAGTATATTGCTCGGGTTGGAATCTGCATTTATGAAGGTGGATTCTGTTTCGATTTTTGATGCAAAAATTGTCGGTTCTTTCGTTATTCTTATCATCTATGTCGTTGTGCTGCTGTTAAAGCAGAGGGGAAAAATAACCGGCACTTCTTTTGCATGGATTCAAATATATGCTTATTTTGTTGTATTAATCAATTTCTTTTTAGGAAGCAAATTATCACATTTCCACTTATGGTATTAGCAGAAAGGTAGGTCCATCATGAGAAAAATTATTGTAGGTTCTCGAAAAAGCAAATTGGCACTGACACAAACTAACTGGTTCATCAACGAATGCAAAAAAGCCGGAATGCCGTTCGAATTTGAAGTCAAAGAAATCGTGACAAAAGGTGATAAAATTTTGGATGTGCAGTTGTCGAAAGTCGGCGGGAAGGGATTATTTGTCAAGGAGATCGAAAAGGCGCTCCTTGAGAAAGAAATCGATTTTGCCGTGCATTCGATGAAAGATATGCCGGCAGTATTGCCTGACGGATTGACGGTTGGCTGCATACCGCTAAGGGAAGACCCTCGGGATGCACTGATTTCAAAAAATCATGTGAAATTTAAAGATTTGCCGGAAGGTGCCGTTGTTGGAACAAGTTCATTACGGCGCAGTGCACAGCTTTTACAGGTGCGTCCGGACCTTGAAATCAAATGGATTCGCGGAAACATCGATACCCGCTTGAGAAAACTTGAAACGGAAGATTTTGATGCCATCATTCTTGCCGCGGCAGGTTTGAACCGCATGGGTTGGTCAAAGGATGTGGTAACGGAATATCTGGACACAACCATTTGTCTTCCTGCTGTCGCTCAGGGGGCACTGGGCATCGAGTGCCGTGAAGATGACGAAGAACTTTTGACGGAACTTGCAAAATTAACGGATGAAAATACGAAAAAAGCGGTGATTGCCGAGCGCGCCTTTTTAGCGGCGATGGATGGCGGCTGTCAAGTGCCGATTGCCGGTTATGCGACGGTGGATGGGGAAGAAGTGAAGATGACCGGTTTAGTTGCTTCTCCAGATGGTTCCATTTGTTATAAAGAAACAGTGAAAGGACAAAATCCTGAAGAAGTTGGCAAAAAACTTGCCCATATTTTAACAGAGCAAGGTGCCTATGATTTAATTGAAAAGGTGAAAGCGGAAAATGCATAAGCCGTTGGAAGGAAAGACAATCTTATTAACCGGTTCCAAAAAAACACAATCGATTGTTGACACGATTGTCCAACAGGGCGGGGAAGCGGTCGTTTGTCCGCTCATTAGAACTGTGGAAGTGACGGAAGCGGATGATTATGAACGATTGGCTTCCTGCAAGCATTATGATTGGCTTATTTTTACCAGCCAAAATGGAGTCGAGTTTTTTTGGAAAAAAATAGAGCGGCATCAATTCAATTTGTCGCAGCTTTCCGGTAAAATTGCAGCTGTAGGCGAAAAGACCGCCGCGTTGCTGGAGCGATATGGATTCACAGTCCATTTCATGCCCTCCATCTTCAGCGCTGACACCTTTGTAAAAGAATTTCCTTCCGTCAGTGGCGAATCCCCCAAATGTCTATTTATTCGGGGGGGATTGGCAAAGGATACATTAAAAAAAGGGCTGCCTTTTCCGATTGATGAATGGACGGTTTATACTACCGTTGAAAACAAGGAATCCATTGACAAAATCGTAGAAACGGTCCGAAACAGCAGACAGCCGATCCTCATTTTCGCCAGCCCATCGGCGGTGGATTGTTTCCATAAATATGCAGTGCCTGAAATCGGCTGGAACCAGGCAAAAATTGCTTGCATTGGTCATATAACAAAAGGCGCCGTTGAAAAATATGGTGCCCACGTTACATATTTTCCACAAAAATATACAATGCAGTCTGTCATAGAAGCGATTGCAAAAGGAGAGGAAATGTAATGTCAGAATTAGAATTCAGAAGACATCGTAGACTACGCTCAAATGCGACCATTCGTTCAATGGTAAGGGAGAACCATTTGCATAAGGAAGATTTAATTTACCCGATTTTTGTCATTGAAGGGGAAAACATCAAAAATCCTGTAAAATCCATGCCGGGTGTTTATCAACTTTCATTGGACAATTTGGATGCCGAAATTGACGAAGTGGTATCCCTTGGAATTCCTGCGGTGATTTTATTCGGAATTCCTGCCGAAAAAGATGCTGTAGGAACTGGAGCTTTCCATGATCATGGCATCGTGCAGAAAGCGACAAAACAAATCAAAGAACGTTATCCTGAACTGATGGTCATTGCGGATACATGTCTATGTGAATTTACGGATCATGGCCATTGCGGTCTAGTGGAAGGAGACAAAATTTTGAATGATCCTTCCCTTGATGTATTGGCCCGTACAGCGGTTTCCCAAGCAAAAGCGGGTGCGGATATCATCGCCCCTTCCAATATGATGGACGGATTTGTTGCGGCTATCCGCAAAGCTTTGGATGAAGCGGGATTCCAGGACGTGCCGATCATGTCCTATGCCGTAAAATACGCTTCCAGCTATTACGGTCCGTTTCGTGATGCGGCGGAAGGAGCGCCAAAATTCGGCGACCGAAAAACGTATCAAATGGATCCGGCCAACCGTTTGGAAGCGTTCCGTGAAGCGGAATCCGACATTGAAGAAGGAGCCGATTTCTTAATTGTGAAACCTGCCCTTGCGTATATGGATATTATTCGCGATGTGAAAAACCGTTATCCGGTTCCGGTGGTGGCTTACAATGTTTCCGGAGAATATTCAATGGTAAAAGCGGCGGCTTTGAACGGCTGGATTGACGAAAAATCCGTTGTATTGGAAACATTGGTGGGAATGAAGCGTGCCGGTGCGGATTTAATCATCACTTATCATGCAAAAGATGTAGCTCGTTGGTTGGAGGAGAAATAATATGCGTACGTATGAAAAATCAATCAAAGCATTTAAAGAAGCTGTCAATTTAATGCCAGGCGGGGTGAACAGCCCTGTACGAGCTTTTAAATCCGTCAATGGAGATCCGGTATTTATCGAATCCGGAGAAGGCGCCATTATCCGCGACATTGACGGCAATGAATATATCGACTATGTACTTAGCTGGGGTCCGTTGATTTTGGGACACTCCCATCCGGATGTGGTGAAAGCTATTCAGGAGCAAGCGGCAAAAGGTACTTCATTCGGTGCTCCAACTTTACTTGAAAATAAGCTTGCCGAAATTGTCATAGAGCGGGTTCCTTCCGTGGAGATGGTGCGCTTCGTTTCATCCGGTACGGAAGCGACGATGGCTGCGCTCCGTCTTGCCCGCGGCTACACTGGACGGGATATTATCATGAAATTTGAAGGTTCTTACCATGGCCATGGGGACTCTTTATTGATCAAAGCCGGTTCTGGTGTTGCAACGCTCGGCTTGCCAGACAGCCCAGGGGTACCGGCGGATGTGGCAAAAAATACGACAACGGCTCCTTATAACGATTTGGAAGCTGTAAAAGCGACATTTGAAAAATTGGGCGACCAAATTGCGGCGGTGATTGTGGAGCCGGTTGCCGGAAACATGGGGGTTGTTCCGCCAAAACCAGGTTTCTTGGAAGGATTGCGTGAAATTACGAAACAATATGGCGCGCTTCTTATCTTTGATGAAGTGATGACAGGATTCCGAGTGGATTATCATTGTGCCCAAGGCTATTATGGCATTGAACCGGATTTGACATGCTTAGGTAAAGTGGTTGGCGGAGGACTACCTGTTGGTGCTTATGCAGGAAAACGGGAAATCATGGAAAAAGTGGCGCCAAGCGGACCGGTCTATCAAGCTGGTACATTATCCGGAAACCCATTGGCGATGACTGCGGGGATTGAAACCTTATCCCGTTTAACTCCTGAGAGTTACGAATATTTTAAAAAGCTGGGAGACATGCTGGAAGAAGGAATCCGTGAAGCGGCAACAAAATACAACATCCCGCATACAGTGAACCGTGCAGGCAGCATGATCGGTTTATTCTTAACAAATGAGGATGTCGTTGATTTTAGATCCGCCCAAACATCCGATTTGGAACTGTTTGCAGAATATCATCGTCTCATGCTTGAAGAAGGGGTTTACTTGCCGCCTTCCCAATTTGAAGGATTGTTTATTTCCACTGCCCATACAGAAGAACATATCGCGAAAACCATTGATGCATTCCATAAAGTGTTTGCCAAATTGGCCCGCTGATGATCAGAGTGTCTTTTCCTTTAATGAAGGGAAAGACGCTCTTTTTTTGTCAAAATTTTTGAAATGCCATTTATCATACTTCGATTTTTCGGGCATAGAGTAGTACGGGAGGGAAACACATGGCAAAAATTAATTGGGAAATGATGACGCAGTTTATCTTTTCAAAAGAATACGGGATTGTCGAAGAAGTTGTATCGGTCCAAGTCATCCCCCGTTGGCAACAGGAAGAGACGGAAGATTCCATTCGTTTGACGGGCATTTATCATATCAAGTCGACGGTGAGATTCAATCCTGCGATCAAACCGAATTTCAGCGAAGGTACATTGATCGAATATATTGATTTGCAAGGCGATGAAGGATATTTTGAATATTCATTGCCTTTAGAAGTGGATTTGCCAAAGGAGAAAGTTGCGCAAACTTCTCAGCCGGAATTGCATGTTGAGGATATATCCTTTTTTGTATACGATGGCTCAAGCTGCACCTTTAAATGGGAAGTGAACTGCACTTTTGACGAGCCGGTGGCAGGCGCTTTATTCCAAGTGGAATCCGAAGAGAAAGTGGCGGAACGGGTAGCCGTAGTGGCCGCGAATACGGGGGAAGTTTTGGAAAGAGCCAAAACCGACCAGCCCCCTGCCACATTGGAACATCCACTGGTGAATGAAGAATTGAATAAAGTGCAGGAAAGTGCACCAAATTTCTCGGAAGCTATTGAAGATGAATCGTTATCAAATTACGTAGATTTCATCAGACCGTTGGATGAATCGGCAAATGAAAGCAATTCTATTCAAGGGGAACCAATCGGACATTCCCACTTTGTGGAAGAAGCCAAAAAAATCCGCAAAGAAGAGAATGAAGTGATACATGTTAATGAGTCTTCCAGCAAAATCATGATTGATGAAAAATTCAAGATCCCTTCAGATACGGATGATTTTTACAACGAACTTTCCGAATCCTATAGCCTTTTGAAATTTAAATAATATCTGTCCATAACAACCATGAAATGAGTGCGAGAATGAAAAGCAGCAGCACATCGCCCGTCGTTGGGACGAAGAGCGTGTGAATGGCGTGAAACACGGTGATCGGAATGCAAATGTGTTTTGCGTAAAAACGCACTTTTCGGAGCCAAGGGGGTAATAGCCAGGGATTATAACATTTTCTTCTTTTTTTTAAAAAAGACATGGAAATCACTCCTTTCATTTCCCTGAAACTTGAAAACTGCTGTTAAATTTTATACAATGATTTAAGCAGTTGAATATGCGGATGCAATGAATTGGAAGAGTAGAATGATGATGCATGCCACAGAGAGGAAACGGCAGCTGAGAAGTTTCCGCATGCAATCATTTGAAGGTAGCCATGGAGCAGCTTTTATGAATCCAGTAGTAAAAGCCGGTTAAACACCGTTATCGGAATGAGAGCTGTTTAGACGTTTTATGGTCTAAATGGAAAAAAGGTGGTACCGCGAACTCCTTCGTCCTTTTCGGATAAAGGAGTTTTTCTTTTTGCCAAAATTTGATTCAACTAAAGGAGGAACAGTCATGACAGAAAACGTGTCAATGCCGACAAAGTACGACCCGAAGTCTGTTGAGCAAGGTCGTTACAAATGGTGGTTGGAAGGAAAATTTTTCGAATCACAACCAAACAGCGATAAAAAACCGTATACCATTGTAATTCCGCCTCCAAACGTAACCGGGAAGCTGCATCTTGGCCACGCTTGGGATACAACATTGCAAGATATCATCATCCGCATGAAACGCATGCAAGGATATGATGCCCTTTGGCTTCCGGGAATGGACCATGCGGGAATTGCGACACAAGCAAAAGTGGAAGCCAAACTTCGCGAACAAGGAATCAGCCGCTACGATTTAGGACGCGAGAAATTCCTTGAAAAAACATGGGAATGGAAGGAAGAATACGCAAGCCATATTCGCGAACAATGGGCGAAATTAGGATTGTCTTTGGACTATACAAAAGAGCGGTTTACTTTGGATGAAGGTTTATCCGATGCTGTAAAAGAAGTGTTTGTACGTCTTTATGAAAAAGGATTGATTTACCGCGGCGAACGCATCATCAACTGGGATCCGGAAGCAAAAACCGCTTTATCCGATATCGAAGTAATTTATAAAGAAATCCCTGGAGCCTTCTATCACATGAAATATCCGCTTGCCGACGGTTCCGGCTACTTGGAAGTGGCGACAACACGCCCTGAAACAATGCTTGGAGATACGGCGGTAGCGGTTCACCCTGAAGACGAACGTTACAAACAGTATATTGGCAAAACAGTCATTTTACCGCTTGTAAATCGTGAAATTCCAATTGTGGCCGATGAATATGTGGACATGGAATTTGGTACAGGGGTTGTGAAAATTACGCCTGCCCATGACCCGAACGACTTTGAAGTGGGCAACCGCCACAATTTGGAGCGCATTTTAGTGATGAACGAAGACGGTACAATGAATGAAAAAGCGGGCAAATATCAAGGATTGGACCGCTTCGAATGCCGCAAACAAATCGTGGAAGATTTAAAAGCGCAAGGATACTTAATTAAAATCGAAGAGCATGTGCATTCTGTTGGCCACTCTGAGCGTACAGGTGCAATTGTAGAGCCTTACTTGTCAAAACAATGGTTCGTGAAAATGAAGCCGCTTGCGGAGGCAGCATTGAAATTGCAACAAGACGAAGAAAATAAAGTGAATTTTGTACCGCCACGATTTGAAAATACGTATCTTCATTGGTTGGAAAACATCCGTGACTGGTGCATTTCCCGTCAGCTTTGGTGGGGCCATCAAATTCCGGCTTGGTATCATAATGAAACGGGCGAAATTTACGTTGGCAAAGAACCGCCAAAAGATGCGGAAAATTGGACGCAAGATCCGGATGTATTGGATACGTGGTTCTCAAGTGCCTTATGGCCATTCTCCACAATGGGCTGGCCGGATACAAACAACAAATTGTATCAACGTTACTATCCGACAGATACGTTAGTGACAGGTTATGACATCATTTTCTTCTGGGTTGCCCGCATGATTTTCCAAGGTATTGAATTTACCGGCAAACGACCATTCAAAGATGTGCTCATCCACGGTTTGGTTCGTGACGGCGAAGGGCGAAAAATGAGTAAATCCCTTGGAAACGGTGTTGACCCAATGGATGTTATTGATCAGTACGGTGCGGACTCTTTACGCTACTTCTTGGCAACAGGTTCTACACCAGGCCAAGACCTCCGTTACACAAACGAAAAAGTGGAAGCAATCTGGAATTTTGCGAACAAAATTTGGAACGCATCCCGTTTTGCGCTTATGAACATGAACGGTTTGAAATACGAAGAAATCGATTTGACAGGCGAATTAAATGTCAGCGATAAATGGATTTTAACCCGTTTGAATGAAACGATTGAGAAAGTGACGGATTTGGCGGAACGTTATGAATTTGGTGAAGTGGGACGTGAATTGTATAACTTCATCTGGGACGACTTCTGTTCATGGTATATTGAAATGGCGAAACTTCCTTTATATGGCGATGATGAAGCGGCTAAACTCACGACCCGTTCAGTATTGGCTTATGTGCTTGACAACACGATGCGTCTGCTTCATCCAATGATGCCATTTATTACGGAAGAAATTTGGCAACATCTTCCGCATGAAGGCGAATCCATTGCCGTTGCCGAATGGCCAAAAGTGAGACCGGAATTTGATTTCAAAGAAGAGTCCGGCCATATGAAACTTCTTATGGACATTATACGTTCCGTGCGCAATATCCGTGCAGAAGTGAATACGCCAATCAGTAAAAAAGTGTCGCTATTCATTAAAGCGAAAGATGCGGAAACGGTAAAAATCCTGGAAGATAATAAAGCGTATATTGAAAGATTCTGCAATCCTGATCAATTGGTGATCGGGGTGGAAGTGGAAGCCCCTGAAAAAGCGATGACAGCCGTTGTTACCGGAGCGGAATTGTTCTTGCCGCTTGCAGGATTAATCAATTTGGAAGAAGAAATTGCCCGCCTCGAAAAAGAATTGGATAAATGGGCGAAAGAAGTGAAATTGGTATCCGGCAAACTTTCCAATGAGAATTTCGTGAAAAAGGCACCGGAAGCGCTCGTTGCGAAAGAACGCGAAAAACTTGCGGATTACCAAGAAAAATACGATACAGTGAAAAAACGTTTGGATGAGTTAAAAAACATGAAATAAAGCCGTGTTGAATTGAAATTCGCCGGATCGATGGAAACATCGGTTTGGCGAATTTTTGTTGGATGAACGGCGGTATTGGATAAGTCCCTTGGATTTTGGGTCATTGGATAGCCATTTGGGTGAGCGGGGGAATTATACTAGGAACTGTGGGTTAGCCGATCAAGTGAGTCATCCGAGCAAAAGAGGAGGAATTATCTGAGCAAGCAGGGTAGTCATCCGAGCAAGCAAAAGAACCATCCGCGAAAGCAGGAGAAATTAACCGATCAAGCTGCATCCGCACAAATCCGGGGATCAAACCGTCCGATCAATGAAATATTTTCAAAAGAGGCGAATCACCCAAAAAAGATGAGCGTCATTCGCGTATGAGATGGCATCAGTCTTACCATTTTTAATGCCACACCACCGCTTTTGGAGTAAAATAAGGGGAGGTTAGGAGGCGGATTCATTTTGTTTACATCAATGGAAGAATGCATAAAGTTTATGTACGGCTTACGGGCAGAAATACATAAAGGGGAGCCTTTTCATGCGATGAACAAAATTTTGCCTGAGCTCAACAATCCGCATGAAAAGGTGCCTTTTATTCATATCGCCGGTTCCAATGGAAAAGGTTCCACCGTCAATTATTTAAGAGAGATGCTGCAGCAGGCAGGATATAAAGTTGGAGCTTTTACATCCCCCCATTTGGAAAGGGTGAATGAACGCATTACAATCAATGGGGAGGAAATTTCGGATGAACGGTTTTTAGCCCTTGCCAATCATTTATTTCAAATCATTGAACAAATCGACGGAGAATATCCGAGCTTTTTTGAATTGATGACGCTCATTGCTTTCATGTACTTTGCGGAAGAACAGACAGATATCGCACTTATTGAAGCGGGAATTGGCGGCCGTTTTGACTGCACAAATGTCATCACGCCCCTTTGCTCCATCATTACAACGGTGTCGCTCGATCACACCCACATACTGGGGAACACGCATAAAGAAATTGCCTATCAAAAGGCGGGCATCATTAAAAGAAATGTTCCGGTGGTGACTGCTGTAACTGACAAAGATGCATTGGAAGTCATTCAACTTGAAGCGGAACAAAAAAACGCACCCCTTTTCATCTACGGAGAAGATTTCTTTGCCACAGATATTCGCATGTTGAATAATAAGCAGCATTTTACATACCAATTAGGAAATGTGAAATACAATGTTGCTTTACAAATGCTGGGGGCGCATCAAATTGCCAATGCTAGTTGCGCTTTGACCGCTGCAACGATTTTAAGAAGCATGGGATTTACCCGTTTTACCGATCAACGGATTCAATCCGCATTGGAAAATGCCTTTTGGCCGGGGCGTTTCGAACAAATTGGCGGGCAAATCATTTTGGACGGTTCCCATAATCCGGAAGGGACACAAGCCTTAATCGACACCCTTATCAGGCAATACCCGAACCAAAAGTATAAGTTCATCTACTCTGTGATGAGTGATAAAGATTATATCGGGAGTATCTCGATTTTGGATGAAGCGGCCCATGCCATCTTTTTCACGGAACTTCCCATACCGCGGTCTGCAAAGGCAAAGGAATTGGCCAGCCATTCAAAACATCCTTCCGTAGTGGTGAATGAAAACTGGAAGGAGCTGGTGGCAAAAGAAATGGAAAAGCTTCAAAAGGATGAACTGCTGATTGTGACGGGGTCCATCTTTTTTATCGCGGAAGTGCGGAAATTTCTAAAAGCGAAGGAAAGAAGCTTATGATATTGAACTTTGACCAATATAAAGAAAAATGGAATGTGGAAAGCGACCCTGCCATTAAACCGGGATTGGAGGGAATGAAAAAAGCGTTGACCCTTTTACAAAACCCTCACAAGCATCTCCGGGTTGTCCACTTGGCAGGGACGAACGGGAAAGGCTCCACCATTGCCTTTCTGGAACAAATTGCCCTTCATCACGGGCTTTCAGTGGGAAAATTCACATCCCCTTGCATTGTGGATGTGCATGACCAAATTCAAGTGAATGGCAAGCCGATCACTCAAGAACAAATGGACATTGTATTTCAGCAAATGAAAAAAGCGGGGGTGAGCGGCCTCTTAACGGATTTTGAGCTGCTTACCTGCGCGGCTTTTCTCCATTTTGCAAATGAAAAAGTGGATCTGGTTCTGTTGGAAACCGGATTAGGCGGATTGGAAGACAGCACAAATGTGGTGACTCCACTGGTTTCCGTCATTACAAGCATTGCATATGACCATACCCGAATTTTGGGCAATACCATTGAACAAATCGCTTATCATAAAGCGGGCATCATTAAATGCGGCAAACCTGTCATTGCCGGAAGTTTGCCGGAAGAAGCCTTTTCCGTCGTAAAGCGGAAGGCGACTGCTGAAAAGGCTCCATTATACGTTTATGGCGACTCCTTTTATGTTCAAGACGATATGCAGGGAGAAGTGTATGTGCACAAGCAGGAAGAAGTCATGATCGATCGCCTGGCAAGAAAGATGGCAGGGGAACATCAGAAAGTGAATATGGCATTGGCGATTTCCGCTTTTTTGGAAGTGGCGAAAATCTTCCAATTGGAAGTATCGAAGGAATCCATTCGTAAGGGAGTGGAAATGACAAGCCTGGCAGGACGGTTTGAGCGGGTGTTACCAAACGTATATTTTGATGGAGCCCATAATCCTGCAAGCGTCGAAAAACTTGTCGAAACCATTAAGCGGCGTTTTCCTGATGACACCATCCGCTTTGTTGTTGGAATGGTGAAAGATAAAGACATTGAGCAAGTGCTGCGATTATTGGAATCGGTTGGCGATGAATTTTATTTTGTCGATTTCGAAAATCCCCGGGCGGCGAAAGCGGAAGATTTACTGTGTTTGTCCCATGCGAAGAAGAAGGAAAAATTGCAGGAAATCATTCCTTTTATCCAATCGGCCGGAAATTTTGACGGAATAACGTTTGTCACCGGTTCTCTTTATTTGCTGGCTGAAATCCGGAATGGGCTGATCGATGCTACGCATGAGTCATAGATTCGAGCCTGCCGATTGATAGAAAACGATAAACCCTTTTCAGAAGAATTGATGCGAATAAATAACCTTGAATGCTCATTTTCAATAAAACATAAACATAAGAAATAATATGGGCGTTGTTCGGCCAAAAATCGTACGGATTCGTGATTGAAAAGGGTGATTCGATGAAATTTCCACATATCATTGGGCGGCGGGAAATGATGCGGGCGGCTCTATTAGGCTCTATTACGGGATTGGTAGGCGTTCTCGTATTTATTCTCATTTTGAATTCGATGGATTCAACTTATACCGAAAAAACTAAACAGAATGATTTGATTCCTGTAAGTTCCCAAAATACGGAAAAAACGGGTGAAGAAGAGCGTTTTACTGAGCAATTTTTTGCCAACCAGCACGGTGTATTTTCCACTTTTGAAAAAGCGACGGAGTTTGTGTACGGCTATCCAAGTCTAAATACGAGCGCCGTTGTTGAAATTGACGGAAGTTTTTATGTCTGGTCCAGCGTTGCTACGACGAAAGAAGGGGTTGTGCTATCGGAGGATCCCCCATCTTTTGTCAAGCCCTTTACTTTATCCGCCGCAGGATGCAAAAAGCCGGAATTACAAAACATTCCGTCTCTATTAAAAAATAAGGATCCTTCAAAAATAAATTTTCAAGGGGACGAAAAAGAGGAAAAAATGCCTTCCGACTGGGAGACGATCACCTATGCATTATCAAGCATTTCAAGCGATTCATCGGTGGTTCGGATGCATCTTTTAGCCCATTATTTCACCGGAAACGACTGTTTGAAAATCAAATTTTAACGGGCAAAAAATGGGCAAATTGTAAAAATCCTGTCGTTCGATGCATTTTTCAAAATGCCATTCCTCGGCTATATTATGTATAGGAGGAATGGAAATGAAATTTACAACAACACATCAACTCGTTTTAGCGTCAGCCTCACCAAGAAGAAAAGAACTGTTTTCGAAGTTGGGAGTCCCGTTCGAAGTCATTGCCAGCAGTGTGGAGGAAACATCTGTCCAAGCAACGGATTTCAAAGACTATGTCCAAAAAGTAGCGCTATTGAAAACGCAGGATGTGGCGACTCTTTGTCCCGGGAAAACGGTGATTGGTGCAGATACGATTGTCGTGTTCAATGATGAGCTTCTTCATAAGCCGAAAACGAAGGAAGAAGCGATTCAACATTTGGAAAAACTATCATCGAATCGCCATCAAGTGATGACGGCCGTGGCTATCATTACAAAAGATCGTCAGGCGGAATCCTTTGTGGAAGTGACCGATGTGTATTTTAAACATCTTCCAAGACCATTGATTGAAAAATATGTCGAGACGAAAGACCCCTTTGACAAAGCTGGTGGTTATGGAATCCAAACAGGTGGCGCCTTATTTATCGACCGGATTGAAGGCGACTACAATACAGTTGTCGGACTGCCGATTGCATCACTTTTTGAAAAGTTGGTGGAACTCAATATCATCGAACTGTAGGGGGTATGCTTGATTCATGTCCATCGGCACTTTTCCTGATTTGTTGATTCGCGATTTGCACGTCGATGATCGTCCAAGGGAAAGGTTAATTAAACAAGGACCTCAAAGTTTATCCAACCAGGAGCTCATCGCCATTTTGCTGAGAACGGGCACAAAGCGGGAATCCGTTCTATCCTTGGCCAATCGGGTGCTGATTTATTTTGAAAAATTGCATGAATTAAAACACGCCACTTTGGAAGAAATCATGTCGATCAAAGGGATTGGACAGGCGAAAGCGGTGCAGTTGCTTGCGGCGATTGAGCTGGGGAGGAGGCTTTCCCAAAAGCAGGTGGAGTCCCGTTTTACGATTCGCTCTCCGAAAGATGCCGCGTCTTTTTTGATGCCCGAAATGGCTTCTTTGCAACAGGAGCATTTTGTGGCGTTGTATTTGAACGTGAAAAATCAAGTGATCCATAAGCAGACGATTTTTATCGGCAGCTTGAATTCATCGATTGTCCATCCCCGCGAAATCTTTAAAGAAGCGGTGAAACGTTCGGCGGCTTCGATCATTTGCGCCCATAACCATCCAAGCGGAAATGCGGCGCCGAGCCCGGAAGATATTGAAGTGACAAAAAGGCTTCAGGAAGCCGGTTTTATCATCGGTATTGAATTAATTGACCACATCATCATAGGCGATCATCAATACTATAGTTTAAAAGAGCAAGGCTATATTTAATGAATGTGTCAATTATGACATGCTGATTCCAAAAAAGTCGAAAGTCCCCTATTTTTTGGATTTTCGGCTTTTTTCATGACAAGCATATTTCAGTGAACCAAAATCCGTAAAATTCGTCTTGTATTGAGTGGATTTGTAATGGGATTGTAAATTATAACAAGAAATTTTTCGTTGTGTCATCAACTATTTAGCAATACAATGATAAATGCGAAAAATGTAGGTGTTACATGAAAATGATTGGGAAAACTATCCCTGACACTATAATTTTTCGACGTAATCCGCTATAATAAAATTTATGATTTTGGACAGTCTTAGAGAAACAAAGCCGTAATAGAAAGGAAGTACAAAATTTGTTTGGATTAGGTAATAAAGACGTAGGTATTGATCTCGGTACAGCAAATACATTAGTTTTTGTCAAAGGAAAAGGAATCGTATTACGTGAACCGTCCGTAGTCGCGAAAAATACAAAAACGGGGGATATTGTTGCAGTTGGTAATGATGCTAAAAATATGATCGGCCGTACACCAGGTTCCATTGTAGCCATACGGCCAATGAAAGACGGAGTTATTGCAGATTTCGACATTACCACTGCAATGATTCAATACTATTTAAAACAAGCGTTAAAAAATTCAGGATCGAATTGGAAAAAACCGAATGTCATGATTTGTGTCCCATATGGCATCACTTCTGTCGAGCAGCGTGCGGTGATTGATGCAGCCCGTCAAGCGGGTGCAAAAGAAGCCTTTACGATTGAAGAACCATTTGCGGCTGCCATTGGTGCAGATCTTCCGGTTTGGGATCCTACCGGTTCGATGGTTGTCGACATTGGTGGCGGAACAACCGAAGTCGCTGTTATTTCCTTGGGAGGCATTGTGACAAGCGAATCGGTCCGCATTGCCGGAGACGCGATGGATCAGGCAATCATCAGTTACATTCGCAAAACGTATAACTTAACGATCGGGGAAAGAACGGCAGAACAAATCAAAATGGAAATTGGTACTGCCCGTGTGGATGATGTGGATGAAACGATGGAAATCCGAGGCAGAGACCTTTTGACAGGCTTGCCAAAAACAATCGAAATTTCGGCAAGCGAAATTTCCGAATCGTTGAAAGAAGCGATTGCAGCCATTATTGATGGCGTGAAGAAAACGTTGGAAAAAACTCCACCTGAACTTTCAGCGGACGTAATGGAAAGAGGGATTGTCCTCACAGGCGGTGGGGCACTTTTAAGAAATCTTGATAAAGTGATCAGCGATGAAACGAAAATGCCGGTATTTATTGCGGAAAATCCATTGGACTGCGTGGCAATCGGTACTGGTAAAGCATTGGAGCATATTGATCTGATCCGATCTCAACAGATAAAAAAATAAGGGGGGATAGCAATGCCACATTTTACAAATAAAAAAATCATTGTACTTTTGGTTGGTACAATTTTACTTGTGGCATTGATCAGTTTTTCATTACGCGATCGTCAAAATGCGACTCTCCCCGAACAATTCATCAAAGATTCAGTTGGCTTGGCACAAAGCATTGTCGCCAAGCCGGCTAACTACATAACTGGAATATTCCAAAATATCCAATCCCTTCTGAACACGTATGAAGAAAATCAGCGGTTAAAAACGAGATTGGAAGATTTTGCTGTCTTACAGGCAGAAGTGAATACACTGAAGTCGGAAAATGAACAATTGCGTGAGCTATTAAACAATGAAGATAGTTTAAGAGACTATGAGCCGCTTCGTGCGACTGTCATCGCAAGAAATCCTGATCAATGGGAAGAAAAAATCATCATCAACAAAGGATCTACCCATGGGGTTGAGAAAAATATGGCCGTTATTACGACAAAAGGATTAATTGGTAAAATCAGCCTAGTTACCCCATTTACATCAGAAGTGGAATTATTGTATACGAATAATCCAAATTTCCGGGTTTCAGCAGTGGTTCAAAGTGAAAAAAATGTCGCTTACGGATTGATAGAAGGATATGACGAAGAGCGTAATGAATTAATATTAAAACGGATTGATTCCAGTTTGGAAATTAATAAAGGCGATAAAGTGGTGACTTCCGGTTTGGGAGGCATCTTCCCGAAAGGCATTCTCATCGGGGAAATTACAGAAGTGACGACTGAAGATTTTGGTTTGACGAAAATGGCCTATATTAAACCGGCAGCTGATTTTTCAATGCTGGAGAAAGTAATCGTTGCCAAACGCAGTGCAACAGTGATCGATGGATCTGATGGTGAAGGAACAAATGCAGATTTGACAAATAATACGGGCATTCCGGGTGAGGGTGAAGAAGAATAATGTGGATCCGTTTAATGATTCCATTGACAGCCATCATATTATTTTTATTGGAGCCCGAATTTGCATTGTTCTCACCGATTGAATGGAACGGGGAACTCTTTTATTTTGTGCCCCGTTTTCTTATCCTTTATTTGATTTTTCTTTCCATTTATTACAATCCAAAACGCGCGGTATTATATGGTTTGATTTTTGGACTCTTGTACGATGTGTTTTACATTGATATCATTGGTTTATACACTGTGTTGTACCCGCTCGTTTGTTATATTGCCAGTTGGTCTGTAAAATATATCCATCAACATTTGACGATTACAACCATTTTATCCGTATTATTGGTTGCTTTAATGGAAATGGTATTATATTATTTCTTCCTTTTAATTCAATTCACAAATTTGCCATTTATGGAATTTTTCATGAATCGATTAATCCCTTCAATTTTGGCTAATTTTCTTTACTTGATGATGCTTGGCTGGGCCTTTAAATATTTAATAGATGCGAGAGTGTTGCAAAAGATTCGTGAACTTTCTTAATTTAACCAAGCGAGAGGTGTCACTCTTATGAAAAAACAGCTTGTCCATATGAAAGGGACAAAAGACGGCTTAGTGCTTCGGCTTGATGATCAGTGCGCCTACAGCGACTTAGTTGAAGAACTCGAGCGAAAAGTGTCAGAAGGTGGAATCGATGGTAGAGTGAATGTCTCTCTCGATTTAGGCTATCGCTACCTTCTCGAACCGCAAAAGCAAGAATTGATCAATATTATTGAACACCCCGGAAAAATGGTCGTATCAAAAGTGTTTAGCAATGTCATTACAGTGGAAGAAAACGATGCAAAAAACCAAGGGAATCAATGCGATACATACGTAGGCATTGTACGCTCAGGGCAAATTATTCAGGCGCCAGGGGATATCATTGTCATCGGCGATGTGAATCCGAATGGCAAGATTGAAGCTGGCGGAAACATTTATGTGCTTGGGAAATTAAAAGGGATTGCTCACGCAGGAATTGGCGGAAACCGGGATGCGATTATCGCCGCTTCCTGGTTCGAGCCGACCCATATTTACATAGCGGATGTCATCGAAGTGATGACGAATGAAAAACCGATTGTAAGAGAACATGCGGAGCAATTATTTGCATATATAAATACAAAAGGAATTATTTCATATGACCGATTACAAGAAGTGCGAAAAATACGGCCATTACTAAACACAAAAGGAGGTAGCTAATGTGGGGGAAGCGATTGTAATCACTTCAGGTAAAGGCGGAGTTGGAAAAACAACAACAACAGCTAACCTAGGTACAGCTTTGGCACTTCAAGGCAAAAAAGTGTGCTTGGTGGATACAGATATCGGTCTAAGAAATTTGGATCTCGTACTTGGCCTCGATAATCGAATCATCTATGATTTGGTGGATGTAGTGGAAGGGCGCTGTAAAATTCATCAAGCATTAGTGAAAGATAAACGCGTTGATGATAAGTTGTTTTTGTTGCCTGCTGCCCAAACGACGGATAAAAATGCAGTGACACCTGAACAGATGAAAGCATTGATTGACGAACTGAAACGGGAATTTGAATATGTTCTGATCGATTGTCCGGCAGGAATTGAACAAGGATACCGAAATGCCGTTGCCGGTGCAGATAGCGCCATTGTGGTCACTACACCTGAAATTTCTGCCGTGCGGGATGCCGACCGAATCATCGGTTTACTTGAACAAGAGGAAATCAATCCACCAAAGCTGATCATCAACCGGGTTCGAAAAGATTTGATCAATCAGGGCGATTGCATGGACATCAATGAAATTACCACCCATCTTTCTATTGATCTATTAGGTATTATTGTTGATAACGAGGATGTCATTGCCTCATCCAATAAAGGGGAACCGATTGTCATGGATCCGAATAATAAAGCTTCATTGGGCTATCGCAACATTGCGCGGAGAATATTGGGTGAATCGGTGCCATTAATGACGTTGGATGAAGGGCAAAAAGGTGTATTCAGAAGACTGATTTCGATTTTTTCAAAATAATGGGATTCCTATAAAAAGGCTGTATAAAAGATTCGTCGCTTTGTTGTTGGACAAAATACCGGCAAAGCGGGCGTTACTTTTGGACAGTCTTTTTCTGTTTTCCTCCCATTCTCATTTTTCAACAAATAGAATCGTATTTTCATCTCGTTCATATAATAAGGAAAAATGGGAATGGATGAGGGTATGGCTAAAAAGTGGAAATGGATTGCAGCATTGTTCCTTTGTATCTGTGTGCTCGCCGGCAACCATCTCCAGGAGACCGGGAAGATTCCGGTTGATGTGAAAAGAATCGTGTACAGCTCTGAAGATTTGACCTTCATGCGCAACATGCTTCGGGAGATTTTTGATAAAGATTCAAAAGACACAATCGCTGTTTCTTCAGAGCCGATTAATCAGGAACTGCTGACCTTTGTACAAGTTAAGCCCTATTACAAAGGCTATCTGTTCACCTATGAGGAATCGGTGCCACTGGTTGCCATCGACCATGGACTCGTCGTCTACACGGGATATTCCAAAGATACGGGGAAAACGATTTCAGTCTATTATGAAGATGATACGACAGTGACTTATGGCAATGTGGATTCTTTCTCATTGCTGCCTTATACATCGATCGAACGAGGAAGTACGATCGGCAAGAAAGAACCGGGAGATTTGTACATTCAAGTGGAAAAGGATGGGAACATTTTAAACTTGGAAGAGACATTATTATGGATGAAAGAGCATATGCGGCCATGATGCGTATGACCATTCATCCATTATTTTTACCCCTTTTATTCGGGTTGATCCTGTATGGGAATGTTTCCTATTATGCCCTCATTTTATCTTCATTGCTGATTCATGAACTGGGGCATCTTCTTGTCGCTTGGCTTCTGGGGGTAAAGGTGGAACGTTGCGTCATCATGCCGTATGGTGGGGAAATAGAATTGAAGGGCGGTTATGCTTTATCCCCACACAAGCAACTTCTCATCAGTATAGGCGGACCCGTCGCCACATTCTGCTGCATGTTGATGGCTCCCTTTTTGGATCCTTTGTTGGCCAAGCCGTTGATCAAAATTCAAATGGTGCTTTTGCTGATTAATTTGATTCCTGTCTGGCCGCTTGACGGGGGAAGAATCGTTTTTTCCCTCATTTTGATCTTCTCGAAAAAGGCGAAAACGTACGAATTGTTTCTAGCCATTTCTTTCATACTGATCACGTTGTCGGTCATCATCACTTTTGTATTGCTGCCCAAAACGATCTTTCTCTTTATTCTAGCCATCTTTCTTTGGATCAAGGTGATTCAAGAATGGCGGTATCGGAAATACCGGATTGCTTTTGAAAAATATGTATTGAATCGATTGACTTAACCCATTGAGTGTGATAACATTTCATTTGTTATGTAGCACCTGTGCTACAACCGCTCTGGGAGGGTTTTTAAGCATCTTTTGATCACCTTTCCACAGGCGAGTCTTAGACTAGAGGAGGTGCAATGAAATGTACGCTATTATTGAAACTGGTGGTAAACAGTACAAAGTTGAAGCTGGACAAGAAATCTACGTAGAAAAATTAGGTGTTGAGCCTAACGAAACAGTAACTTTCGATAAAGTTCTTTTCGTAGGTGGCGAAACAGTGAAAGTTGGTACTCCAACAGTAGAAGGCGCAACTGTAACTGCGAAAGTGGTGAAAGAAGGCCGCGGCAAAAAAATCACTGTTTTCAAATACAAACCTAAGAAAAACTATCGTCGTAAACAAGGTCACCGTCAACCATACACAAAATTAGTCATCGAATCAATCAATGCATAAGAGGTGGCCGGATGATTACGGTAACCATTCATCACGACGAAAATCGCCGTGTATCTGCCTTTGAGTTTTCTGGACATGCCGAATACGATGAACCGGGAAAAGATTTGGTATGTGCGGGCGCATCGACCATCGCCATCGGTACGGTCAATGCGATTTATGCACTGTTGAATATTGAACCGAAAATCGAACAGGCAACCGAGGGTGGAGGCTACTTGAAAGTAGACTTGCCGACGGATATAGATGCTCAATTGGATGAGAAATTGCAATTGATTGTGCAAGTGATGACAGCACAAGTATATTCGATGGTACAAAACTACGGCCAATATATTCAAATCAAGTACAAGCAAGTAGGAGGTGGAACACAGTGAAATACTTGTTATCATTAGACCTTCAATTCTTCGCTTCCAAAAAAGGGGTAGGTTCTACTAAAAACGGTCGTGACTCTGAAGCAAAACGCCTTGGCGCTAAACGTGCGGATGGTCAATTCGTAACTGGAGGATCAATTCTTTACCGCCAACGCGGTACAAAAATTTATCCAGGTTTGAACGTAGGCCGCGGTGGTGACGATACACTTTACGCTAAAGTTGATGGTATCGTACGTTTCGAACGTATGGGACGCGACAAGAAAAAAGTAAGTGTATACCCTGTTGCTAAAGAAGCATAATGTGAACGGATTTGAAAGGACTGCAAACGTGCAGTCCTTTTTTATATTTAAAAAAAGTCGGTCTGAAAGAAGAAATACGAATGAAAACTTGCTATACTAAAAAAGGTATTCCTAAGCAGTACTGTATGGGAGTGGGGGAGTTGACGAAACTTTCTATTCGTGAAATTTTGAGGGCTGCAAACCATGATTTTATTAATCAGCTTCAATTGATCAAAATGAATTTGGATTTGGACCGGATTGACGACGCGAAAAAAATTATAGAAAATTATTGCAATCAATATAAATCTTTTTCAAATTTGAATAAATTGAATTGGCCGAAAACCGTCGAATGGATTCAAACCTTCCCGTATCGTTTTCCCTCAATCGAGTTTCTGCTAAAAAGTAATGTGACAATGACGCCAAAGGTGAAAAAAGATGAGGAAACTGTCGAATACTTAGAAAAGACGATTCAGCGTGTTTATCCTCATCTCGACCCATATACCGAGCAGCAATTACTGATGGAAGTGGAAGCGGATGAAGAGATCGTGAAAATCACCTTTGACTTGCATGGAAAGTGGGACGTTGAGCCTTTCCATTCAGAGATATTGGACAACCATGTGGGAATGTCGGTTGAAAAAGAATCCTTCGATCATTGGAAATATGTTTTAACCATTAAGGAGTGAAAGTATGTTTGTTGATCACGTAAAAATATATGTTAAAGGCGGAGACGGCGGGGATGGAATGGTGGCCTTCCGCCGCGAGAAATATGTTCCCTATGGCGGACCGGCTGGAGGCGACGGAGGAAGCGGCGGGAACGTTGTGTTTGAAGTGGATGAAGGTTTGCGCACATTGATGGATTTCCGTTACAACCGCCATTTTAAAGCGTCCCGCGGCGAAAATGGCATGAGCAAAGGAATGCACGGAAAAAATGCCAAAGATTTGATTGTAAAAGTCCCTCCAGGCACGGTAGTCATCAATGAAGAGACCGGGAAAGTCATTGCGGATTTGGTTGAACATGGACAGCGGGCAATCATAGCGAAAGGCGGCCGCGGAGGACGGGGAAACATGCGCTTTGCCACACCGGCAAATCCGGCGCCGGAAATTGCGGAAAAGGGTGAGCCGGGACAAGAATTAAATGTTATATTGGAATTAAAATTGTTGGCGGATGTGGGCCTTGTCGGCTTCCCGAGTGTCGGTAAATCGACATTGCTTTCTGTAGTTTCCGCAGCGAAGCCGAAAATCGGCGCTTACCACTTTACAACCATCGTTCCCAATCTTGGCGTTGTCGAAACGGATGATGGCCGAAGCTTCGTCATGGCCGATTTGCCGGGATTAATTGAAGGGGCCCATCAAGGTGTCGGTTTGGGCATCCAATTCTTGCGCCATATCGAACGCACGAGAGTCATTGTCCATGTGGTGGATATGTCCGGTATGGAAGGCCGGGACCCTTACGATGATTATGTAAAGATCAACAAAGAGTTGGAACAATACGATTTGCGCCTGACAGAGCGTCCTCAGATCGTAGTTGCCAATAAAATGGACATGCCTGGTGCGGAAGTAAATTTGGTAGAATTTAAGAAAAAAATCGGGGATGACATAAAAGTATTCCCAATCTCCGCTCTTACAAAGAAAGGGCTTAAACCATTGCTGCATGAAATCGCAGACTTGTTGGAAGTAACCCCTTATTTCGAATTGCATGATATCGCGGATGAAAGCGATGCAACGGTTTTATATAAACATGAGAAAAAAGAACGGGATTTTGCAATTACCCGCGATGATGATGGCGCTTATGTTCTAAGTGGGGATACGATCGAACGGCTCTTTAAGATGACAGACTTTAGCCGGGATGAATCGGTCCGCCGTTTTGCAAGACAGCTCCGCCATATGGGCGTGGATGACGCTTTAAGGGAACGTGGAGCCCAAGACGGGGATACGGTGAGAATTTTGGATTATGAGTTTGAATTCATCGAATAATTGGGGGGGATGGAGATGAAAAATGTTGCTGAACAACGCTATTATCTGGTGCGGGAAGATGTGCTGACCGATGCGATGCAAAAAACATTGGAGGCAAAGCGGTTATTGGAATCGGGCAAGGTCAACTCGATATGGGATGCGGTGAAACAAGTGGATCTTTCAAGAAGCGCCTTTTATAAATATCGGGATGCCGTCTTTCCCTTTCACTCCATCGTAAAAGAGAGAATATTGACCATGATTATCCAATTGCAGGATCAAAAGGGGACATTGGCCAAAGTATTGGAAATTATTACAGAAGCCCATTGCAATATTTTGACAATCCATCAAACGATTCCGATTCAAGGCCGGGCCAACGTAACCCTTTCCTTGGATGTAACGAGCATGATCATGGATTTGCATGAACTGATCAAAAAGATGAACGATTTGGAATTTGTTGAATCAGCAGAAGTCATAAGCTCTGGAGCTTTATGATAAATTCTGCGGATAAATGGTGTCATGAATGGTTGATAGGAGGCTTAATGGTGACGAACAATGAATGGAAGTACCGGGTTGCCTATTTAGGGCCGGAAGCTTCTTTTACGTATCTGGCAACAAGGGATGTATTCCCAAATGAATGGATCATTGCTTATAGAACAATTCCGGAATGCATTGACGCTGTAACGAATGATATGGTGGATTATGCCGTTGTGCCCTTGGAAAACGCTTTGGAAGGCACGGTGCCACTGACGATCGATTACTTATTCCATGAAGCCAATTTATATATTATTGGGGAAATCAAACTAAAAATCCAGCAGCATTTAATGGTGAATAAAGCGCAAAAAGATAATTGGGAAAAAATTGAAGGGATCTATTCCCATCCCCATGCATTGGCTCAATGCCATAAATATTTATTTTATCGCTTTAGCCATGTGCCGTTGCACCAAACAACCTCCACGGCGGAAGCGGCAAAGATGGTGGCGGAAAACCCTGATAAATGCATTGCGGCCATTGGGAATGCCTCTTCTGCGGAAAAGTACGGTTTGGAAATCGTTGAGGAAAATATCCATGATTTCCATTTCAACCATACCCGCTTTGTGATTTTATCCAAGCACAATACCCGCTTGCCGATCGAAAATTCGGATGGCCAGCCGAAAACGATGCTGATGCTGACGCTGCCTCATGATGATTCGGGAGCCTTGCATCAAGTGCTTTCCGTTTTTGCCTGGAGAAAATTGAACTTGAGCAAAATTGAATCCCGTCCGTTGAAAACGGGTTTGGGCAACTATTTCTTTATCATTGATGTGCTCGCGGATGAAAATGAACCGATGATGAAATGGGCTTTGGAGGAATTGCAATCGCTCGGATGCACCGTCAAATCACTCGGAACTTATTATACATATAATGCATCGGAGTGATGAATGCTGAAAAAATTTTGTGCTGTTTGATGGGGAATGCGGATTTTGCCATCGCGGCGTACAATTCATTATAAAAAGAGATTCCCGAAAGCTTTTTCAGTTTGCTTCGTTGGAAAGTGAAACAGGCAAAGGGTTATGCAGAGATTACCGAGTTCCGGCTGATATGGACAGTTTAATTCTTATAGAAAATGGACGATATTATGCAAAGTCTTCTGCCGTTTTGCGAATTTGCCGGAAGCTTGACGGCTTTTGGAAAGTTTTTTATTTGTTCATAATGCTTCCCTCTTTTCTTCGAGATTTGATTTATGATGGTGTGGCCAAATATCGTTATCTTCTTGGCGGGAAAGCTGTCTGCCAATTGCCGAGCCCAGAAGAGGCAGAACGATTTCTTTTCTAATAGAGGGACTAGGCTGTCAAAAGTAAAGAGGCTAAGACAAAATCTAAAAAAAAGGGGGGCTGAAAAGTCATTTCAAGATGCCCCCTTTGCGGCTGTCGCTAGAGTTTTTGCCGCAGATAAATTGCGGACGAGGAGGCGCGTTTTGTGACCACCGCAGGGAAAGTTTTTAAGAGAACATTCCTATAAGAAGTAAGGCTGTTTCCGAAAGTGTTCGACTTTCTGGACAGCCCCCGTACGATTACATCATACCTGAAAAGTCACTTAAACTTATCACCAACACCATTTGACAAAGAACTAAGAATCTATACGATTCAAGTAAGAAATTTTTTATTAAACATCCAATTTTTAATTCACGAAAAAAATCCCTACAGCCAATATTGACTGTAAGGTTTTAAAAACGTCTCAAGAGGTGCTTGATCAAATCATATGTGTACAAACGATCAATTGAAGGTGTAAATTAAGACGTCACCACGACACCCTGCCTTTCATAACTTTGCCGGTGATTGTGACAACATTGTCTTTTTCCATAATGTTCAATTCTACCTGTTCCCCAACATAGACAGGCGATTGGAATTGCAAATGGAATTCAGCTGGAAATTGCATGATTTCTAATTCATTGGCTAAAATGCCCCATACTTTCGCCAAAGATAGCATCCCATGGGCCATTTTTCCCGAAAAGCCGTGAGCCTTGGCATATTCATTGTCAAGATGAATCGGATTATAATCTTCTGACAACTCTGCATAACCTTCGATATCCTTTTCTGTCACTTCAAACTGTATTTTTTTCAATTACACCACCTGCTATCAAATGAGAGATTCCGTTAAAACAGAGATGATTCTGCTGATCAAATATTTCCAATTCCTGAAGTATAAATAGTTTATTATGACGGAATGAATGCTTTGATATTTTAACGGTACCGGTATAAATTTCATCCGCATACATGATTCTGTACAGCCGGCATTCCTGTTTCCTGAGAATGACCGGTTCGGAAAGCTTCCAAGGTAATTTAATGTGGCGGTAGGCAATCATCGCCATCGCCGGTGGCACAGGTATCCCTTTATACCCCTGCTCCAATGCCGCTTCCATATTGCGAAAGATCGGATTTTTCACTCCGGCTAATTCGGTATAACGAAGAATTTCTTCTTTTGTAAAACAAACTGCATAACTCTCCGATTTCAATTTATCACCTCATTTATTTAAGAGGTACTTTGATATAATATGTCCCTGTTCTTCTATGCCAACCATTTGACCGCTCGGTGGGACATAGTTCATTCCTGTTCTCCAATTGCTTCAAACAACATTGCCACCCCTACGCCTCCGCCACTGCCGATAGCAGCAAGGACATATCTAGTCCTTGGATGCCGTTGAACTTCATAAAATAATCTTGTTACTAAAACCGCACCCGATGCACCGTATGGGTGGCCAATCACAAGTGCACCACCATGAACATTTATTTTTTCCAATGGAATCGACAGCTCCTGAGTACAAGCAACAATTTTGGACGCAAACGCTTCATTTATTTCAATAAGATCAATATCATCAATCGTCAAAGTATTTCGTTCAAGCAATTCTTTGATCGCAGGCACCGGAGCAAATCCAGGGTAAAAAGGATGCACACCCGACACTTGGCTGTCGACATAACGAAGCAGCGGTTTATATCCAAGTTTTTCCGCCAGACCAGCTTCCATGACAAGAACTGCACTTGCACCATCATGAATTCCGCAGCTATTTGCCGCTGTTACCGTTCCATTTTTCACAAAAACGGGATTCGCTCGTTTCACTATCTTCTCCATATTCCGTTTACGCTGCCATATTTCATCACATTCCAAGCCGTCTACAGGAAAGATTTCCTCATCATAGATTCCATTGCTGTAAGCATTCCGGCTTCGCGTCCAGCTTAACAAAACATACTCATCCTGCATTTTTCTTGTAATGCCAAACTTCTCAGCTACATATTCCGCAGCCACTCCCATATCCGGATCCCCGATTCTCTCTGGTGAAAACCGGGCACGCTTCGGGAAGGGAGAGGTGCTGACGCTTTCAACTCCTCCTGCCATATAGCACGATCCGGCACCTGCACGAACAAAAAGACAAGCCATGCGAATAGCCTCAAGTCCTGCAGAACACTGACGGTCAATAGTGATTCCGGGCACAGAGAAGGGAAGACCTGCCTCTAAAGCTGATAAACGTGCGATATTGCCTCCAGGACCAACAACATTGCCAAGTATGACGTCATTAATCTTCTCCTCGATTCCCTTGGCTAAAAAAGAAAGAAGCGGCGCCGCTAATTGATGTGCCTGCAGATGACATAAAGCCCCGTTTTCACGGGCAATCGGAGTTCTTTTCGCTGCAACAATTACCGCATCTCTCATGTCATCATTCTCCTTTCGCACCTACTTCTCTTTACCGCGGCAGCTCATCCCTTTCTATCATGGGGTGTTTACAATCATTAATCGAAGTGGCATTCACCAGTCTTTTCTCCAGCAACCTCAGAAGCTCTCCACGGGCGATTTTCCCGCTGGTAGTCATAGGCATTTCTTCTGTAAAATACCATTTGCGCGGCACTTTATATGAAGCCAAATGCGTTTTGCAATACCGCTTTAATTCCAGTTCAGATACATCTCCCTGTATAATACCTACCGCAATTTGCCCCCAATACGGATCGCTTAATCCAACCACAGCCGCTTTTTCCACTTTCGGATGCTTCGTCAAAACAGCTTCGATTTCCTCAGGGAAAAGATTTATACCACCATACAAAATCATATTATTCTCCCGGCCCGCGACATAGAGATAACCTTCCTCGTCGATCCATCCCATATCATTGACCGTCACCCACCCTTGTTCATCTGCAATTGATTTCGCGTATCCACCCGGTTCTGTGATATAACCAATAAATGTCATAGGGCTGCGTACATAGATTTTCCCGATTTCTCCGACACCGGCAATTTCTCCATTATGGCGGCGAATCTGAACCTTCACATTATGAAACGGCCTGCCAACAGAATCTGGCTTTCTTTCATTATTAGAAAATGAAACAAAACTAAGCTCACCCGCACCATAAAACTCAAACAATATCAGGTTTGGAAACATTGAGCGGATTCTATTTCTCGTATGTACCTCTAATTTCGCCCCAGAAGAAATTAATTTCAACGGTTGCTTCACCGATGTGTTTTTTTTAAGAAGCGCCTCAGCCATCGTCGGAACAATATACACTACTGAAACCGGATGATCCCTGATAACTGAAAACATTTTTTCAGGGGAAAATTTGTCCAATACATACACGGTTCCACCGATAAACAAAGTACTCATCGCTCCAAATAACGAATGGGAATGAAAAAGCGGACCGGGAATCAGCACGTGGTCGTTTTCCTTGATGCCAAATTCACGGCGAGTGCACACAAAACTTTCTATCCAAGACAAGTGCGAACGGATAAAAGCCTTTGGCGAACCGGTTGAGCCTGATGTAAATCCAAGATAAAACGGAAGCGAATCGTCTAAATCCGGAAAGTTTTTCTTTGGTGGCATTTCCGCAATTTTTTCTTTGCATTCTTCCCAAATCCATACATTCTGATTAAACCCTATTTCTTTTGAAAAAAGATTTGTTGTAGTAATGATGACATCAGGTTGGGCAAGTTCAATACGTTTTTGCAGTTCTTCTTTCTTCCATTTTAAATCAAGGGGAACTGCCTTCCATCCGGCAGCAGCTGCCCCTGCAAAAACCTGCAAAAACGGAATTCCATTCGGCAAATGGATGCCAACTGTTTTATGATGGGAATCCATTGCCTGAAACCATGTGGCCGTTTTCCGTACCGCTTTATCCCATTCACGGTATGTTAAAACTCCATCTTTCGTTATTAGTGCAGCTTTATTGGGAAAAAGCTTTGCATGCTTTGAATAGGGAGAAGTAATCACACCTTATCCCTCCCTTACTTGTGCTGTAGACGATTTAACAAAGTTTTGGGCAATAATCGGGTATTTCTGTAATTTGTAAACAAGGATTGAAGCAATAATTGCTTTTATGAAATCTCCTGGAATATAAACAAGACTCAATTTAATCGTTTCAAGTATTGGAAGGTTCATTACAAAAGCCTGCACAGGAATACCTGTTAAATAGACAGAAAAAATGCCAACCGTTAAATTTGTTGCGATAATATGTTTAAATTTCAACGTTTGAATTTTAGAAAAAATAAGGCCGATGCTAAAAGCAGCAATTACATATCCTATTAAATAGCCGCCGCTCGGACCGAAAAAGACTCCAATTCCACCGCGTCCACCGGGTAAAAGCGGCATTCCTGCTGCTACGATCAATAAAAAGACAATGATGCTCAACGAACCAAGCCGAGCACCGAGTATACCTCCTGCCAAGATCACACCTAACGTTTGTAAAGTAATTGGTACAGGAGTGAACCCCAATGTAATAGGTGGAACCAATCCCAAAATTCCCATGATTCCCGCAAACAATGCAACATAAGTAATCTCTTTAATTTTCATTCTTACATCCCCTTTAGTAAACCAAAACATAAAATAGGTTGACATAAATTTACCTCGTAATCTACATTTATGTCAACCTATTTTTGGATTAAGTTTACTATTTTAGAGCAAAAATTTTTTTGAGGGAATTTAAGAATTCCTCATCACGTAAAGACAGCTGAATATTTACTTTCAAATATATAAGTCCGTAGTAACTTTAGTATTATTGCGACTTTCATTAGTATAAATTCTGGAATTATCCATTGAAAATACTTTTTTCTTAACTATTTCATATACATCTTCATAAGTCATACCTAATTTAATTTTACTATCATCTATATCTGAGTTAAAAGGTATTGAATAACCTTGTTCCTCTAAGTATTTAACAGTACAATACATAAAAAGAATAACATGTTTATTATTGGAATGACCCAATTCATAACTCACATTAGAACCATCATGCAAATCAATAATGGCACTTAAATAGGCTTTTTTTCCGTTCCCATATTTCAGCTCCGTTACATCTGTACACCATTTCATATTGGGCTTTTCTGCAGTAAACTCGCGATTTAATCGATTTTCAGCTACGTGTTGAACAGGTGATTTCAAAAGCAATCCAAGCCCTGAAACCTGACGAACATCCACTCGTACATAGCGATCGAGGATTCCAATATACATCCAAAAAATATAAGGAGATCATAGACGAGGCACAATGAACACAAAGTATGTCTCGTGTGGGTCAATGCATCGATAACGCTCAATTGAATCCTTTTGGAGTAAATTCAAATGTGAAAAATATCATTTGAATACCTATGATTCATATCAAGCACGGAAACAATCGATTGATGAATATATTTATTTTTATAACCATTTCCGTTATCAGAAAAAATTAAACGGCTTAAGTCCCTTAGAATACAGGGCTCAAGCCGCTTAGTAACATTTTTATTTTTTACACTGTCTACTTGACAGGAAGCAGTTCAATTACTTCTGCAACCTCTTTAATTATTTGTTTTTGCCTCAGCCTCTTTTTTTCTTTTTCAGACAGTTCCGCCTAATTACTTTATAAATAAATGGAGATTGTTTTGAAATCATTCCTCCACCAAATATCCCTTTTCCCGAAGTCTTCTTTCAGCTTCTTCGATTTGTTCGATCGTTGGAGCGGAAATGACATGCAGATGCGTGCCGTTAGTTAAGACGGAAAGGTAAGTTGCCTTCGTTTCTTCCACTTTATTCAGAAAATTTTCCACGTCTATCCGGGATGACAACATCATCGAAGCGGTAATTTCCCCGTATACCGGATGTTCGACAATGACGTTCTTGATCGTCACCCCGCAATCAACGATCGTCATCATTTCATCCTCCGCCTCTTCCGCTGTATGTATACATACTATTTTCTTTTCAATGAGCGAATCGGTATCTTCCTGACTCAAATATAAATACCCTTGACTGGTTGAAATGATTGGCAAATTGCGGGCCTTCAACAAATTCATATCGTTCACAATCACTTGCCGGCTGACGTTTGCATATTTTGCTAATTGAGTTCCGGTAATCGGTTTTTTTGCATCCTTTAACAAATTCAATAATTCATTTCTTCGTTCTTCCCCAAGCATTTTTTTCATAGAGCAACACCTTCTAATCAACAAATTATGTGTATACGGATAAGCCTTCAAAACATAGTTTAACACGAGGTGGATGTAAGCGCATATTTTTGTGACCTTTTTGTTTAACCGACATATTATAAAACGAGAGAAGGAGGATGTTTGTGCGAACACACATTGTACAAAAAGGAGATACACTTTGGAAAATTGCCAAGCAATATGGAATCGATTTTGAGGAGTTAAAAAGACTAAATTCCCATTTAGCAAATCCGGATTACATTGTGCCTGGTATGGAAATTATTTTACCAGATGACCATTCCATTCGGAAACCGTCGCAAGTCCAAAAAGAGTTGCCTGAAAAAGCAAAAACGGTTGAAGTGCCGAAAAAGGAAAAGAAAGCGGAGACTCCGCCAAAGGCAAAAGAAATTGTATTACCGGAGAAAAAACAGCCGGTGGAAAAGGAAATGAAATTGCCGGAAATTCCACCGACACCGCCAGTGCCACAAATTGTGCCAATTCCTCAACAAGTGCATCCACATGAAAAGACGGAATTCCATTTGGATTTTTCTCCGCATTTAAACATACAGCGCCACATGGCACAGCCGCAATTCATGCCAATTCCGCAACCGGTGATGCCGCAGCCGATTTTTATAGAAATCCCTCAACAAGCACCACAAGCAGAGAAAAAGGAAGAAGAGAAGGAAAAAGTGATTGAAAAAGAAGTGGAATATATACCGGTGCCTCAGACACATGTTGAATATGTTCCTGTGCCGCAACCAATCTATATCCCTTGCATTCCACAGCAAGTTCATCCTTGCCATTGCAAACCGCGAAGAGTGGAACACTGCGGTTGCAGGGAACCTGAACATGTTCACCACCATGCTCAACCATATTTCGCGGGCCCACACATGTTGCCGCCTTGCCCGGACTATTCGCAAATGCAGTATCAGATGATGCCGCAAGGATTTGGAATGCCATATGGAGTTCTGCCGACACAGGAGTTGGACTACGAACACCAGCAATATGCCGGAGCGTTGCCGCAAATGGATGCAACTATTGAAGAAGTGCAAGATGATGCAGATTGGCTGTACGACTCCGCTTCGGAAGGGGAAGAAACAAAAGAGCAGGTGACAATCAGTGAAGATTATAGCCAATCCCAGGAACAATATCAGGATTATAAAGGTTTTGAACAAGCAACATTGCCTTCATATGATTATGCTCAAATTCCACAAGGCTTTTTCCCAATGGAACAAGGATATTATCCACCAGCCAATCAATACATGCCGCAACCAATGTATCCGCATTTCGAACAGGGGACGCATCCATATTTTCAGCAATATCCAGCGGGTATGAATCCTTGTGCACCACAATTTAAACCGTGGTCATATTAAATGCAAATCAAAAATAATATTCGGAAGCAACATAAAGGGAATGAAACATTGTTCATAAAAAAGTACGATCAAATTCACGTATTTGAAAAAGTGGCACTTATTCACGAAGAATTGGAAAAAATTCAGTTTCCCCACATCATTCCTTTAAAAAAATCAAATGAACCTTATTCACTTGTTCAAGGTTGGCAAAAGAACAGTTACAGCGCGGATTTTGCCAAAGCGAAACATCGCAGGAAAGCGGTGAAAATTCTAAAAGAGCTCCATGAAACGAATCATCTGATCGAGTGGAGTCGTTATTCCGTCATTCCAAAACTCAATCTAATACAAAAGTGGAATGCAAGGTTGGAACGTTTCTTACTGCAAGAAAATGAGCTGGTAAAATATTTGCGCCACCACTTTTATGATATTGTCCTTTACGCAAACAAAGCGTTGAAAAAGATTCGTCAAAAACCGGGACCAACTCCGAACCGATTGAGCCTGCTCCATGGGGATGTGGTTCATCATAATTTCTTAATCACAAAGAATGGAATGAAATTGATCGATTTCGATTTGGCGGTCGTTGGCGATGCGGCGGAGGAAATGATTTTGTGGATGCACCGGGCACTTCCAAATATGGATTATGACATTGAAACATTATTACAAGAAAATAAATATTTAAGAGAGATTTGCCTCCCAAAATTACACTACTTGCAATACCCAAACGAACTATTGAGAGAATGGCAATATGTTTTGTATCTGGGGGATCATGAAAAAGATGCTTTTTTAGAATATATAATGCCGTTTACGGAAAACGCGTTAAGACATTGGCCTGAATTCATCGCAACAACGGAAAAAATTCAGGAAATGTTTGAAGTGGGATAAACTACGAGATTATGATAATATAGAATGGAAATAGAAAATAGGTGACCGTCATCATAAGACGGTCTTTCTTTTGTTTTCTATAAAGTGTTTATTGAATAAACACGGGTGATTGTGAGGAATGAACATGTATGATTATATCATCGGACAGGTGACGCGAATCACCCCGGAATACATCGTGTTGGAGCAAAGCGGGATTGGCTATGCAGTGATGACGCCAAATCCATATGCCTTTAGAGTAAATAATGAAAATCAAAAAATCTTTATACATATGCATATCCGTGAAGATGCGCATCAGTTGTTCGGTTTTAAAACATTGGAACAGCGGGAACTTTTCCGGAAGCTGATTCAAGTGTCCGGCATTGGTCCGAAAAGCGCTTTGTCCATCTTGGCGAGCGGCAATCCATCGCAAGTTGTTGCCGCGATTGAAATGGAAGATGAGGCATTTTTAGTGAAGTTTCCTGGCGTTGGCAAGAAAACCGCAAGACAAATGATTCTTGATTTAAAAGGAAAACTTGGTTCACTTCTTGAACATGTGGAACTTCCAAGCGCCCAGGATGAACTGCCGTTATTCGGGGGCAATTCCCATCAACAAGAGTTGGATGAGGCCGTGTTGGCCCTTAAGGCATTGGGTTATTCTGAAAAAGAATTGGCAAAAATCCTGCCGGAATTAAAAGCCAAAGAAGATTTGGAAACAACCGAACACTATATGAAATATGCATTAAAACTGTTGTTAAACACGAAGTAACAAGGAGGGCGGCAAGTGGATCGGATCGTATCTAGCGAAGCAAATGAATCGGAACAACAATACGAGCTTTCCCTCAGACCCCAATGGTTGTCCCAATATATCGGGCAACAACAAGTGAAAGAGAATTTAAAGATTTTTATTGAAGCGGCAAAAATGAGGAAAGAGTCCTTGGACCATGTGCTGCTGTATGGCCCCCCAGGACTCGGGAAAACCACATTGGCCAATATCATTGCCAATGAATTGGGGGTCAATATACGGCTTACGAGCGGTCCTGCCATTGAACGGCCGGGTGACTTGGCGGCCATTGTCAATTCATTGGAACCGGGGGATGTTCTTTTTATTGATGAAATACACCGGCTTTCCCGGGCAATAGAAGAAGTGCTTTATCCCGCGATGGAAGATTTTTGTCTTGATATCGTCGTCGGAAAGGGACCTGAAGCGCGATCCATCCGATTGGACTTGCCGCCTTTCACATTGGTGGGGGCGACAACAAGGGTCGGCTCATTGTCAGCACCTTTAAGGGATCGTTTCGGCGTATTATTGAGACTGGATTTTTATGATGAAGAATCTTTGATTGAAATTGTCAAAAGAAGTAGTAAACTGTTTGAAGTGGATATTGATGACAAAGCGGCAGAGGAGATTGCGAGACGCTCCCGCGGGACTCCCCGGATTGCCAATCGCTTGCTGAAACGGGTGCGGGATTATGCGCAAGTGATCGGGAACGGATGGATTACCCTTGACATTGCCAAACAGGCTTTGGAACTGCTTCAAGTGGACCGTTTTGGATTGGATCAGATTGACCATAAATTGCTGCAAAGCATGATTGTCCAATTCAACGGGGGACCGGTCGGACTCGATACGTTGGCTGCTTCGATCGGCGAAGAACGCATCACCATTGAAGATGTGTACGAACCTTACTTGATGCAAATCGGATTTATTCAACGGACGCCACGTGGCCGGGTTGCGACAAAACTAGCTTTTGAACATCTTGGTTATACTTATCATGAAACTAAGTAAAAGGAAGTTTAAGTATGAAAATAGAAGAATTTGATTTTGATTTACCTGAAGAATTGATTGCCCAAACACCGCTCGAGGATCGCGCCGCAAGCAGACTTCTTGTGGTGACACCTTTTACAAAGGAGATTGAACATCATCAATTTTCGCATATTATAAATGAGCTGAATCCCGGTGATTGTCTTGTGTTGAATGATACCCGCGTGATGCCTGCACGGCTTTTTGGCGTGAAGGAAGAAACAGGGGCGCACGTGGAAGTATTGTTATTAAAACAATTGGAAGATGACAAGTGGGAGACATTGGTCAAACCGGCCAAAAGGGTAAAAATCGGCACAACCATCACCTTTGGGGATGGACGGATGAAAGCGACCTGCACGGACATCCTCGAACACGGCGGACGGGTTTTCGAGTTCCATTATGACGGCATTTTTTATGAAGTGCTGGACAAGCTCGGAGAAATGCCGCTGCCACCATATATTCATGAAAAGTTGGAAGATAAAGAACGCTACCAGACGGTTTATGCAAAAGAAGTCGGTTCGGCTGCGGCGCCCACTGCGGGACTTCATTTCACGGAAGAACTGCTGGAACAGATCCGGAATAAAGGGGTGGAAATTGTCTTCATCACCCTTCATGTTGGATTGGGCACTTTCCGTCCGGTGACAAGCGATACAATCGAGGAACACAAGATGCATTCAGAATTTTACAGCATCAGTGAAAGCGCCGCTGAAACGATCAACCGCGTGAAGGCGAACGGCGGAAAAGTGATTGCTGTCGGCACCACATCCACAAGAACCCTTGAAACCGTCGCTTCCAAATATGATGGGAAAATCAAGGCGGAACAGGGATGGACGGATATTTTTATTTATCCGGGCTATGAATTTAAATGCATTGACGGACTTGTTACAAACTTCCATCTGCCTAAATCCACCCTTGTCATGCTTGTCAGCGCATTGGCCGGAAAAGAAACGATTTTCCATGCATACAGTGAAGCGATCAAAGAGCGGTACCGTTTCTTCAGTTTCGGGGATGCGATGTACATCAGACCGAAACAATAGAACTCAATCAATCGAAGTACTGTTTATACTTTAGATGAAGAGAGGAATTATTGATGACTCAACCAGCAATTCGTTATGAACATATAAAAACATGTAAACAATCAGGCGCGAGGTTAGGGATCGTCCATACGTCGCACGGTTCTTTTGAAACACCAGCCTTCATGCCTGTGGGAACGCAGGCGACGGTAAAAACGATGTCGCCTGAAGAGCTGAAAGAAATCGGGGCAGGCATCATCTTGTCAAACACATACCATTTATGGCTCAGACCGGGAAATGATATCGTGAAAGAGGCGGGCGGCCTCCACAAATTTATGAATTGGGACCGTCCGATTTTGACCGATTCCGGCGGATTTCAAGTATTTTCCTTGAGCGATCTTCGGAAAATTGAAGAAGAAGGGGTTTATTTCCGCAACCATCTGAACGGGGACAAACTGTTTTTGAGCCCTGAAAAATCCATTCAAATTCAAAATGATTTGGGGTCAGACATTATCATGGCCTTTGATGAGTGTCCCCCATATCCAGCATCCTACGACTATATGATGCAAAGCGTCGACCGGACAACGCGCTGGGCAAAGCGGTGCAAAGAAGCCCATCAACGTCCGGAAGAGCAAGGTTTGTTCGGCATCGTCCAAGGCGGCGAATTTGAAGATTTAAGAAAGCGTTCCGCGGAAGCCCTTGTGGAACTGGATTTGCCAGGGTATGCGGTCGGCGGTTTATCGGTAGGGGAACCAAAAGATGTCATGTACCGCGTTCTTGAATTTACAACCCCATTACTGCCGGAGAATAAGCCCCGCTATTTAATGGGAGTCGGTTCACCGGATGCTTTGATTGAAGGGGCGATCCGGGGCATTGACATGTTTGACTGTGTGTTGCCTACAAGAATTGCCCGTAACGGCACGCTCATGACATCACAAGGCCGCCTTGTGATCAAAAACGCCCAATATGCACGGGATTTTGGCCCACTCGATCCAAACTGCGATTGTTATGCATGCAAAAACTATTCCCGTGCTTACGTGCGCCATTTGCTCCGGACAGGCGAAATCTTTGGATTGAGACTGACAACGTACCACAATCTTTACTTCTTGTTAAGATTGATGGAAAAAGTGAGACAGGCTATCAGGGAAGACCGGTTGCTTGACTTCCGTGATGAATTTTTCGAACAATATGGCTTCAATAAGCCGAATGCAAAGAATTTTTGATGCATAAAAAATGAAAGATTGAAAAAAACGAGTTTTTTTAAATAAATTAGAAAATAAAATCGATTTTTACCAATGTTTTATACTATACTTATGAAGTGAGAATCAGAAAGGGGAGTCAACAAGTGGAAACATTATATAATTTACTACCGATCATCATTATGTTTGTGGCGATGTGGTTCATTTTGATTCGTCCAGCCCAAAAGCGCCAAAAAGCTACGCAAGAAATGCAAAATAATTTAAAACGCGGAGATAAAGTGGTGACAATCGGGGGGCTTCACGGAGAAGTCGAGTCTTTGGAAGATTCAGTGGTTTATCTTCTTGTAGATGGGAAAACCCGCTTAAAATTTGAACGTCAAGCAATTGGACGAGTAATCAACGATTAATCAAGTGGAATAGAAAAAATGAAGAAAAAGGTTTACCTGTTTCCTATAAAGGTAAACCTTTTTTATTTTGCATAGTTGATGGGCACTTCGCAAACAATAGAAAAGAAAGGGTGTGGGTGTATGGAAATATATTTGCAGATCCTTTTCCGAACCGTTTTTTTATATATTCTTGTTTTAATCGTCTTTCGCCTGATGGGAAAACGGGAAGTCGGCGAATTGAGCATCATGGATTTGGTCGTTTTTGTGCTGATTGCAGAATGTGTGGCTTTCTCTATAGATGAGTTGGAAAAGCCCATATTTGAGAATGTTTTTCCAATTTTGATTTTATTAGGCATTCAATATTTAAATTCAATGCTTGCATTAAAAAGTAAAAAACTGCGCGATTTAATCGATGGAGATCCATCGATTATTGTGGAAGACGGCGTCATCAATCAAGAGGAAATGAAAAAGCAGCGCTACAATTTGGATGACTTGTTCCAGCAAATGCGTGAACAGCGCATTTCATCCGTCCAACAAATCAAATATGCATTTCTGGAACCGTCCGGTAAACTATCAATCTTTTTAAGAGACGATGAACCGGTAGTTTTCCCATTGATCGTGGACGGCTATATTGTGGACCGGCATTTGCAATTTATTGAAAAAGACAGGGAATGGCTGTTGGAAACCTTAAAAAAGAAAGGGTATGACAATCCCGAGGAAATTTTTTACTGTTGTTATGAAAATTATGATTTGCATATTCAATTAAAATCTGCGACCAAAAACGGATCGTAAATATCGAAAATCGCTCCATTTAAATTGATTTGTCAGAAGCAGAAGGAACGTCAACAACAGGATTGTCAATGCACTGTCTTTCCAAAAGCCAAATGAGATTTTACTGAGCAAATAATTTTGGATGAAACAAGTAATGATAAAAATCACGTAAGGAATGGCAAAAAACCGGAACCCGGAACTGATCATTTTATGCCCTCTGAGTGTTGCCATATGTAAAAACGATGTCACCAATACTCCGAATCCGATGGCGATAATCGCTCCGTATTCTTGAATAAATGGTTGGGAAGCCAGTACAAACATGACAAATAATTTTCCGATCCCTCCGTAAATGGAGTTCATCATCGCCGGTCTGGCTTCATCAATTGCCTGCAAAATGGAATGGAGAGGGCTTTGTATATAGTAGAAATAGAAAATCGGCGCCAGGATCTTCATAAAACCGCGGTTTTCCTCCAAGTGAAAGAGGCGCATTGCGAGTTCATCGCCATGGAGGAAAAAATAAGTGGCCGCATATGCACCGATAATGGATGAAAGGCGCAAACTTACTCCGATGCGATCGTTCAATAACCTGTGATTGTTTCTTGCCACCGCATCACTTACCGCAGGAATCAGCACAATGGCCAATGCATTCGGAATGAAAGAAGGGAATAACAATAAAGGTACATGTACGCCGGAAATGATTCCGTACAGGGTTGTTGCACCTGCCGCAGTCAGTCCGGCCAATGTCAAGGCTTTCAAAAAGACGATTGGTTCCAAAAACCAGGTGAACGTTCCAAACAATCTGCTCCCGGCACTGGGAATGGCGATTCGCAGTAAAGGCATTGCAGGATAAGGTTTGGTGGAAGATGGTTTTTTCAGTTTCCCTTTTTTTGTTACATAGTGGATGTATAAATAGATGAATGAGATCAATTCGCCAATGGCGGTAATTGCCATTGCATAGGCTGCAGTCAATTCAGGGTTGTCCGGCACGACAAAAAAAGGCAATGCCAAGGTAATCAATACGATGCGCACCAATTGTTCGATCATTTGGGACCAGGCAGTTGCCGAAATGATGGCGATGCCTTGCAAGAATCCCCGGATCAGACCTGAAAAAACGATGATCGGAACAGCACCTAAAGCTATATACAGGGTAATTTTTGTTCCTTCATTATGTAAAAGGGTTTCTGCTAAAAATGGGATGAAAATGATTAAAACGGGCGTAAATAAAATGATGGATAAAACGGACCAAACTGAAGCGGTTTTCATGACCGAATGAAGTTGTCCCATTTGACGTTTCGCATACAGTTCCGCAATCACTTTTGCCACCGCGATCGGAATGCCAAGCTGCAAAACGGAAACGAAAAAGATATACGCGGGATAGGCCGTCATATAAACTCCGACAGCTTCTTCCCCTGCCACTCTCATAAATTGCATTCTATATATGAATCCGAAAAGTTTTGATAAGAAAATGACAACGGTGAGAAAAATTGTCCCTCTAACAAAAGATGCCATTCCTACAGTCCCTTCTCAAGTAATGTTTTTTTCGTTACAATATTTGTATGCTTTCAAATATTCAGTTAAAACAGAACGGTGGAGTGATGAAATAACGATGGTCGAACATGAGCGCTTATTTAAGCAGGTCTTGCCGGTGTTGAACAGTAAATTGGAAGAAATAAAGTTAAATGGTTATGAAGGTATTGCAATCGAAGATCTTTGGAATTTTTGCCTCCAAAAGAAATGGCGGAAGAAAAACTTGGCTGAAATCCGGATTCATGAGGTGGTTTCGACGATTTTTTCTTTAAGGGCTTCAGAAATTGTCAGTCATTTGCAAATACAGCAGTTTCAATCGACGAACTGGTTTTCCGAATTGAATCAGGATGAATTGAAAGAACTGTTAAATCCTGCAAAACATAACAATTCTGACACAGAAAACAACTAGAATCAGTTTGACAGCTTGACTTTCGTGTTCCATAATTAGTTTGTTACATAGGAAATGGAAAGGTATATTTTTACAATTATTTCGAACGATGATTTTTCATTTCAAGTCTATTCCGCAGGGTCCGGGAATATCACGAAAAATTTTTCAGCGTCCCTTGTTCGAAAGATTATTGTAAAGATATGCTTTCATGTGTTTATGTATGTACAAGCATTTGTACATATTGCATCGAGGAGGATTTTAGATGAATTCAAAAAGCCGTATCATAGCCTTTATTGTGGCTGTTGTCGTCCTATTTGGAGCGATGGGTTATACAGTAAAAGGCGTTTTGGAAGATGTAAAACTAGGGCTTGACTTGCAAGGCGGATTCGAAGTTTTATATGAAGTACAACCTTTGAAAGATGGGCAAAAAATTACCCATGATATCGTTGCGGATACGACGACCGCCTTATCAAAGCGGATTGACGCTTTCGGTGTAAGTGAGCCAAGCATACAGGTTGAAGGGGAAAACCGCATCCGCGTTCAGCTTGCAGGAATTGACGATCAATCGTCTGCACGGGAAATGTTATCAAGTACGGCGAATTTAACATTCCGTGACGTCAACGATAATTTATTATTGGACGGTTCGGATTTGAAAGAGGGCGGTGCGGCGGCTTCTTTCGACAATCAAAACCGGCCGATTGTAACATTAACTTTGAAAGACGCGCAAAAATTTGCTGAAATCACTTCGAAAATTTCCAAAATGCCGCAAGGGGAAAATCTGCTTGTAATTTGGATGGACTTTGAAGAAGGAAAAGATTCTTTCAAAAAAGAAGCGGCAAAACCTGATCCAAAATACATTTCGGCAGCATCGGTAAATCAAACATTAAATACAACGGACGTCATGATTTCCGGTAATTTTACCGTTGAGGAAACAAAAAACTTGGCAAGTATCTTAAATGCAGGGGCGCTACCGGTAAAATTGACGGAAATTTATGCGACATCCGTGGGCGCTCAGTTTGGTGAACAAGCATTACAAAGCACAGTATTCGCCAGCATCGTCGGCGTAGCATTAATCTTCATCTTCATGTTGCTTTACTACCGTTTGCCTGGATTCATTTCCATCATCACGTTAACGGTATTCTCATACTTGGTGCTCCTCATCCAAAATTGGATTGGTGCCGTGTTGACGTTGCCGGGGATTGCCGCGCTCGTGCTCGGTATCGGGATGGCCGTGGATGCGAACATTTTGACGGCCGAGCGGATACGGGAGGAACTCCGGGTCGGAAAATCCGCAGAAGAAGCATTTAAAATCGGATCCAAAGTATCCTTGAGCGCGATTATTGATGCGCAGCTCACAACTTTGCTTGCTGCGGTTGTATTATTCTACTTCGGTACAAGTTCTGTTAAAGGATTTGCAACAACGTTAATCATTTCCATCTTATTGAGTTTCTTAACTTCTGTCTGGTTGTCCCGTGTGCTGCTAGGATTGCTTGTGAAAAGCGGCAAATTCGAAAATCCATTCTTCTATGGCGTTCGCAAATCAAAAATTCACGATCCTTCAGAAGGCGTGGAAACATTAGATTTGTCCACGAATTTTGACCGTTTCGACTTTGTTCATAACCGCAAAAAATTCTATGCCATTTCGTTGGTCATCATCATACTTGGGGCTATCATGATTGGCATTTTCCGGTTGAACTTGGGCATCGATTTCTCCAGCGGTACGCGTGTGGAAATTTTGACAAATGAACCGACAACTCAGGAAAAAATGGCCGATTATTTGGATAAAATCGGATTTGCTCCGGATGAATTGGTCATCAGCGGAGAAAACAGCGATACCGCTGTTGCAACGTATAAAAAAGACTTCACACAACAAGAAACATTGGATTTGAAAAAGGCGATCATGGATGACTATGGCCATGAACCAAATGTCAGCACCGTTTCCCCAACGGTTGGCCGGGAATTGGTGAAAAATGCGATTAAAGCATTAGCCATCGCTGCCATAGGAATTATCATTTATGTGGCTGTACGCTTCGAATGGAGAATGGGGGTTGGTGCGATTGCTTCATTGCTCCATGACGTATTCTTCATGGTTGCGATTTTTAGTGTGTTCCGTATAGAAGTTGACATTACGTTTATCGCCGCGATCTTGACGATTGTCGGTTATTCCATCAACGATACGATTGTTACCTTCGACCGTATCCGTGAAAATGTCGACCATAAAGGTGAAATCAAAACAAAAGAAGCGCTTGCGGACATTGTTAATAAATCTCTCCGCCAAACAATGGGACGTTCCGTGAACACGGTGTTGACGGTCATTGTCGTTGTCGTTGCACTCTTGATCTTCGGGGCGCCGGCTATCCGAAACTTCTCGATTGCCTTGCTGATCGGTTTGGTAACGGGTATGTATTCATCCATTTGTATCGCGGCACAGATTTGGTATACGCTTAAATCAAGAGAAATGGACAAGAAAGGTACAACGTTGAAGAAAAAAGAGAAAAAACAATGGGGTTCAGACGAGCCGGTTGTTTAATGACCGTTTGAATAAGATGCTCCCGTACTTTGGGAGCATCTTTTTTTGTCTGCCGGCTTCTATAAAATTCATATCCAATTCTATTGAAATTTCGGTATAATGAACTTCGTGAGGAAGTGAGGAAAATGATAGAGTCTACGAAAACGTGGAAGATTCAGAGACCCGATGAAATGTTTGTTCAACAACTTCAAAAGGAATTGGACATTTCCAGTTTAGCTGCAAAAATATTGGCTTCAAGAGTCCAAAATATTGATGAAGCGAAGGATATTTTCTATACAGATGACGATCATTTACATAACCCTTATTTGTTATCGGGAATGAAAGAAGCGGTGGAACGCATTGAGCTCGCCCTGGAACGGGGAGAAAAAATATTGATCTACGGAGATTATGATGCAGACGGTATTACAAGTACAACGGTCATGCTCAATGTGCTGCTTGATTTGGGAGCGGATGTTGACTACGAAATCCCGAACCGCTTTGTCCATGGCTACGGCCCGCATGAAGAATTGTTCAGAAAGGCCCATGAAAATGGAATTCAATTGATTATTACCGTCGATAATGGGATTAGCGGGATTGAACCGATTCGGCTGGCGAAAGAGCTTGGCATGGATGTCATTGTAACGGACCATCATGAACCGGGGGATGAGCTTCCACCTGCAGACGTTATCGTTCATCCGAGAATTCCGGAAGGGCATTATCCTTTTGGCGAATTGGCGGGGGTAGGAGTGGCATTTAAACTGGCTCACGCTTTATATGGAGAAGTGCCTGAACATTTATTCGAGTATGTGGCAATTGGTACCATTGCGGATTTGGTGCCATTGAGAGGGGAAAATCGGTACCTTGCAAAAAAGGGGATTGAATATATCCGGCATTCAAACCGGCCATGGGTTCAGGCATTATGTGAGGTCTCAGGTGTGAAACAGCATGAAATCGATGAAGAGGTCATCGGATTTTATTTTGGCCCCCGTTTAAATGCGATTGGCCGTTTGGATGATGCAAAACCCGGCGTGGAATTTTTAATGAGTGAGGATATGCAAAGCGCTGCGGTTGGTGCAAAATTATTAAATCAAAAAAATAATGAACGGAAAGACTTTGTCAATGAGATAACCAAAGAAGCCATTGAGATCATTGAAAACAATCCTGAAATAGGGAACTCCTTAGTGCTGGTCGTTGCAAAGGAAGGGTGGCATGCGGGCGTCATTGGGATTGTTGCTTCCCGTTTGGTGGAGAAATATTACAAACCAACGATTGTCTTATCCATCGATCCGGAGACCGGCCTTGCGAAAGGCTCCGCAAGAAGCATCGACGGATTCCATCTTTACAATGAACTTGCGAAAAACCGGGATATTCTCCCTCATTTTGGGGGCCACCCGATGGCTGCCGGGATGACATTATCCGTTGACAATATCGATGAATTGCGGAATCGTCTCCATCAGCAAGCATCGGAATGTTTGACCGAAGAATTGTTGACTCCAAAGTTGTCGATAGATGTGCTGGTCGATTTAAGTGAGGCTACGGTGGAAGCCATTGAAGAAGTGCAGGCATTGAAACCCTTTGGCGTCGGGTTTGAAAAGCCGATATTTGCGATTCAGCAAGTTTCTGTCCGATCGATGCGAAAAATCGGGGCGAACGAAGATCATATTAAAATGGAACTGGAAAATGCCCATGGAATCATTGATGCGGTCGGATTCAACAAAGGCCATTTGTATAATGAAATCACTTATGGCGTTAAATTGTCCGTTGCCGGAGATTTGCAAATCAACGAATGGCAAGGCCGGAAAAAGGCGCAATTTTTCATTTCGGATGTCCAAACTTCCGAGTGGCAATTATTCGATTATCGGGGAAAAGCAAATGTGAATCAATTGTTGAAAACGATCCCCATGGAATCTGCCTTTGTGGCTTTTCGGGAGGAAACGGTCCAGTACTTCCGCGGAATGCTGCCATCCGTACAGTTCATCGGGGATGGGATCTCTGATTCCGTTTCGCCGTATCTGGTGTTACTGGACTTGCCAAAACAGCTTCATGAAATGGAAATGCTGATTGAAAACGTCAAACCAAAGCGGATTTATGCATTTTTTTATACACCAAATTCTCTGTTCTTTAACGGGATGCCGACACGCAAACATTTTGCGCATTATTACACGTTGCTAAAGAGCCGTCCATTTGTTGACTTGAACGAGCATATCCCCCATTTATCTAGACATCTGGGATTGAATGGGGAAAACATTAAATTTATGACAAAGGTGTTTTTTGAACTCGGTTTTGTTACAATAGAAAATGGTTTGATTACAGTGAATCAATTTGCCGAAAAACGCTCCCTTGCAGAAGCGGCCACATATCAATTGCGCAAACAGCAAATCGAATTGGAACAACAGTTTTTGTATTCCACTTATTCTGAGTTGAAGCAATGGTTTAATGAACGAATCAAGGATTTTTCATATTCCTAAGGAGGAAATTTGAATGGATTTAAAAGAATATATTGCGATTGTGGAAGACTTTCCAAAAGAAGGGATCAGCTTTAAAGATATTACACCATTGATGGATAATGGGGCGGCATTCAAATATGCGGTTGACAAAATTGTTGAATTTGCAAAAGAGGTCGAAGCGGAAATCATCGTTGGACCGGAAGCGCGGGGATTCATTATCGGCTGCCCAGTGGCATACGCTTTGAACATCGGTTTTGCGCCGGTTCGTAAACCAGGAAAATTGCCAAGGGAAGTCGTGAGTGTGGAATATGATTTGGAATATGGGACGAATGTTCTTGCCATGCACAAAGATGCCGTTTCACCCGGCCAAAAAGTGTTAATCATTGATGATTTGCTTGCAACTGGCGGCACGGTGGATGCAACGATCCAAATCGTTGAAAAACTTGGAGGCAAAGTGGTTGGTTGTGCATTTCTCATTGAGCTGACAGAATTAAATGGCCGCGAAAGAATTGGAAATTATCCTATCAAAACATTGATCCAATATTGATTTCCATTGAAGAATTCGCACGAAATAAAAGCGGTGCGAATTCTTTTACTATATAATTTAAAGAAATCCATTACAGCAGAAAAATTTTGACAAATTCCGACAGTATTCTAAAATGTTGATTGAAAGCAATATTCGAAGACTTGACTTTACATTTTATATATTTTTTTTATAAAATTAATCTTATACTATTAAACAGAAAATTTTTTGAAGGTGGACAAATCATGGCGAAGGAGCAAATTTTGACGCCCGAAGATGTATTCGCAAAAGTAAAAACTTATATGAATGATGAGCACGTCGAATTTGTGAAAAAAGCTTATGAGGTGGCAAAAGAAGCGCATAAGGAACAAACTCGTAAATCGGGAGAACCATATATCATTCATCCAATTCAAGTGGCGGGAATTTTGGCGGATCTCCAAATGGATCCGGAAACGGTGGCTGCAGGCTTCCTTCATGATGTGGTGGAAGATACTTCGGTTACCCGGGAAGATTTGGTGGCCGAGTTTGGGGAAGAAGTGGCCATGCTCGTCGATGGTGTCACAAAATTAGGAAAAATTAAATATTTATCAAAAGAAGAGCAGCAAGCAGAAAATCATCGAAAAATGTTTGTTGCAATGGCACAGGATATTCGTGTCATTTTGATTAAATTAGCTGACCGCCTTCACAATATGCGTACGTTAAAGCATTTATCCGCAGAAAAGCAGCGTCGGATTTCCCAAGAAACGTTGGAAATTTTCGCTCCTCTTGCCCATCGCCTCGGAATTTCGAAGGTGAAATGGGAGTTGGAAGATACGGCTCTCCGCTATTTAAATCCTCAGCAATATTATCGAATCGTCAGCTTAATGAAAAGAAAACGTACGGAACGGGAAGCGTATTTGGAAAATGTCATGGCAGAAATCCGCTCCCAATTAAAAGAAGTCAATATTGAAGCAGAAATCTACGGCCGTCCGAAACATATTTATAGTATTTATCGGAAAATGGTTCTGCAAAATAAAGAGTTCAATGAAATTTATGATTTATTGGCTGTCCGTATCATTGTTGATAGCATCAAAGATTGCTATGCGGTTTTAGGGATTGTTCATACCCTTTGGAAGCCGATGCCTGGCCGTTTCAAAGATTATATCGCCATGCCGAAACAGAACTTGTATCAATCCCTTCATACGACGGTCATTGGTCCATATGGGGATCCGTTGGAAGTGCAAATCCGCACGAAAGAAATGCACAAAATCGCGGAATACGGGATTGCTGCGCACTGGGCATATAAAGAAGGGAAAACGGTCAATCCAAATAAGGAAAGCATCGACCAAAAACTCACTTGGTTCCGTGAAATTTTGGAGTTCCAAAACGAATCTTCCAATGCGGAAGAGTTTATGGAAGCGCTCAAATTGGATTTATTTTCCGATATGGTTTATGTGTTTACGCCAAAAGGGGATGTCATTGAATTGCCTGCAGGCAGCGTTCCAATCGATTTTGCGTATCGTGTGCATACGGAGGTTGGAAACCGTACCATCGGCGCCAAAGTGAATGGTAAAATGGTGCCTCTTGATACGCCGCTGAAAACGGGCGATATTGTTGAAATATTGACATCCAAACAATCCTTTGGCCCAAGCAGGGACTGGTTGAAAATTGCGCAAAGTTCCCAGGCGCGAAACAAAATCAAACAATTCTTCAAAAAGCACTTGCGCGAAGAAAATGTGCTAAAAGGAAAAGAATTGATTGAAAAAGAAATAAAAGCCCAAGAATTTGATGTAAAAGAAGTTCTATCCGAAGAGAATTTGCAACGGGTTTTAAATAAATTGAATTTTGCCAATGAAGAAGATTTATATGCTGCGGTCGGCGTCGGGGGAATCACTCCTCAGCAGGTGGTGAACCGCCTTGCCGAGAAAAAACGAAGAGAGCGTGAAAAGGAAGAAGCTCTTGAAAAACTTCAAAAAGAGATGCAAAGCCAGAAACAGAAGAAAAGCAGCGGGGAAATGGGCGTTGTTGTCAAAGGGATCGACAATTTATTGGTCCGATTATCCCGATGCTGTACGCCGGTCCCTGGAGACGAAATCGTCGGATTCATTACAAAAGGCAGGGGGGTCTCCGTTCACCGCAAAGATTGTCCGAACGTGCAATCCGGCTGTGAAGACCGTTTGATTGAAGTGGAATGGGAACATAGCGACACATCCATGAAAAAAGAATATCCTGTCGATATTGAAATTTCCGCATTTGACCGGCCTGGAATTTTAAATGACGTCATGCATGCCGTGACAGAAACGAAAGTGAATATTTTGGCGGTTTCCGGTCGCGCGGCCCATGATAAGATTGCAACGCTTCATTTGACTTTGGCAATTTCGAACATTTCCGTATTGCATAAAGTGGTTGAAAAAATAAAACAAATGCCGGATATTTATTCTGTGCAACGGGTGATAAATTAGTCGTTTTGAGGTGTGTTTGTCGATGAGAGTTGTTTTGCAACGCAGCAAAGAAGCAAAAGTGACAGTGGATGGAAAAGTGACAGGGCAAATCGAAAAAGGATATGTATTGCTTGTCGGCATTACCCATTCGGATACAATGGACGATGCGAACTATTTAGCGAAGAAAGTGGCGGAAATCCGTCTTTGGGAAGATGAACAAGGGAAAATGAACCATTCCATTAAAGAGCATGGAGGGGAAATTTTATCCGTCTCCCAATTCACTTTGTATGCTGAAACGAAAAAGGGGAGAAGGCCGAGCTTTGTGGAAGCTGCCCGGCCGGAGCAGGCGGAACCCCTATGGAACGCTTTTAATGAAGCATTGCGGGAACAAGGGTTAAAAGTGGCAACGGGCATTTTCGGTGCCATGATGGAAGTGTCCCTTGTCAATGATGGCCCGGTGACAATCATTCTGGAATCAAAGTAATATAAAAAGGCTGCTTGGAAAGTTCTTTTCCGGGCAGCTTTATCTTTTTCACCATAAAAAGTGAGAAGGAGAATGCCAAAAATAAAAAAGTGCGAATCTACTTCGTACTTTTTTATTTTAACTGATCATCAAAATATTTTAATATTCCTTCATAAATGCCCATGGTTGCCTGTTCACGGAAGCGGTCTGTATTGATCACTTTCTCTTCGCCAGGATTGCTTAAATAGCCCAACTCCAGCAAAACGGCATTTTGTTTATTTTCCCTCAAGACTAAATAATTCCCTTTCTGCACGCCACGGTCACGCAATGACAACTGCTTTGCCACCCCTTCGTGCACATATTGGGCAAGGGATTCCTGATAAGAGTGGTAATAATAGGTTGTAAATCCCGAGATGGTGCGGTCTTCACTGGCATCATAATGGATGCTGATGAAGGCGTCCGCCGCCTGCTGATGGGCCATTGCCACCCTCTTTTGGAGCCCGACGTACACATCGGATTCCCGGGTTAAATACACGTTTGCCCCCGCTTGCTGCAATTTGGATCTTAACAGTTCAGCGGTTTTTAAAGTGATTTCTTTTTCAATGGTGTTTCGGAGTCCGGCGGTTCCCTGGTCGTTCCCGCCATGTCCAGGGTCAAGCACGATGGTAACACCATTCAATGTCCCTTTTTTCCGTTTCTCTTTCTTTTCCTCCAATTGTGGTTGTCCATTGGTGGAAACGACCCAACCAGCCACATACCCGATTTCATCATTCGGAAGCTGAATTTTGTACCAATCGCCATCTACGGTTATGACATCATATTGCTCACCGGCTTGGGCATTCATTAACACATTGGATGAAGTGCTGGGTTCTTCTCGGATATTTGTACCATTGTAAATGATTGTAATCCGATTCGATTGATTGTCTTCATCCTTTGCTGCCGAGTCAAAAGATCCGTAAAAGCTGTAAATCCATCCTTTTTTGCCGTGAAAATCGATTTGAAGCCAATGGTGATCCCGATCCAGGACTGTATATTCCTCGCCTTTATTCGCAATACCCAGTTTTTTCGATTTTAAATTCGGTTTTTTTCGCACGATGACCGCATCGACGGTGATTGTGAAATGATCCGCTTCCTCTGCTTCGATTCTTTCGGGTTCTTCAGTCGCGTTATTGCTTTCTTCATACTTTTCTTCTTTTATCGTAATAAAATCCGAAGAAACCCAACCGGTGGATTGCTGATACTGGATTTGAACCCATTGATCCCTCTCGTCTTGCACGGCCACCTGCTCTCCTGTAAATAGTTGTCCGATCACTGGAGAATCAAGGGATGGTTCCAGCCGAATATTTAAGTGATCGACTTGGATAACCGCATATTTTTTTGCATCCCGATTTTGCTCTTTTTGTGTCAACCAGGAAGCCACCCAGCCTTTCTTCCCGCCGGTTTCGACGTAAAGCCAATCCCCCTCGGAATCCAACACCTTCAACTTTTCATTTTGTTCAAGGGTATCGAGGATTGGGTAGGATAAACCGGGACCTTCCCGCAAATGCAATTTTTCAGCATGGACAATGCGGTTTTCTTTATTGTCCGCTGAAACAAAGGATGGAAGATATGTAGTTAAGCTTGTAACGATTAGCATGATGCAGAGAAAAAATAATGTTCGCTTCATAAACATCCAACTTTCAATGACAATAAATGTTGAATTCTCTTTTTTATTGTAAAATGTATGTGTGGCATAAATCTATACTTTTTTGAAAATGGTTGACAACTTTTCATTCCACAATTATGATAAAAAGTAATGTGAAAATGTTGTCGAAAGCCCATGACCAAGAGAGTAGCAATTGCCTGAAGTCCAGAGAGGGAAAGACATAGGCTGAAATCTTTCCTACTGACGGTTTTTGTGAAGAACACTTGAGAGGCTTTTTCCTGAAAATGAGTAGGGAAAAACGGAAACGGCCGTTATCCGTATTGAGTGGACGTGTATGCTGCACGTCAACTAGGGTGGAACCGCGGAAGTGATATGCTTTCGTCCCTTGTAATGAGGGATGAGAGCATTTTTTTGTTCCAAATTTTGTTTGCAGGAAGGAGATACAAAATGGCTTTTAAAGTACCTAGAGGAACACAGGATATTTTGCCGGAACAAACGCCAAAGTGGCAAAAAATCGAGTCCGTTTTACGGGAATTGGCACGTGTTTATCGATATAAAGAAATACGGACACCAATCTTTGAACATACGGAACTTTTTCAACGGAGTGTAGGGGATACGACGGATATCGTTCAAAAGGAAATGTATACCTTTGAAGACCGGGGCGGCCGTTCATTGACATTGCGGCCGGAAGGAACAGCTTCCACGGTTCGCGCCTATGTGGAACATAAAATGTATGGTGCTCCGGAACAGCCGGTGAAACTGTCATACATGGGGCCGATGTTCCGCTATGAGCGTCAGCAGGCAGGACGATACCGCCAGTTTGTACAATTTGGCGTTGAAGCCATCGGAAGCGCAGATCCTGCCATCGATGCGGAAATCATCTCATTTGCAATGGATATTTATCAAACATTGGGATTAAAAGATTTAAAATTGGTCATCAATTCTTTAGGGGACAAAGAAACGAGAGATGCCCACAGAACAGCGCTCATCAACCATTTCAAACCAAGCATCCATGAATTTTGCGATGACTGTAAAAACCGATTGGAAAAAAATCCATTGCGCATTTTGGACTGCAAAGTGGACCGGGAGCATCCACTGATGGAAACAGCTCCGAAATTGACGGATTATTTGACACCGCCATCAAAAGAGTATTTTGATCAAGTGAAAAAGTATTTGGATGTATTGGGCATCGAATATGAGGTTGATCCAAATCTGGTGCGCGGATTGGATTATTACAACCATACCGCCTTTGAAATTATGAGCACTGCAGAAGGATTTGGCGCCATTACAACCTTATGCGGAGGCGGAAGATATAATGGCCTTGTGGAAGAAATCGGAGGGCCAAGTGTTCCGGGAATCGGATTTGCCTTATCCATTGAACGGTTGCTCCTCGCTTTGGAAGCAGAGGGTGTGGAATTGGAAGTCAATGATGGGCTTGATGCCTACATCGTTGCCCTTGGAGATGAAGCGAAACTGAAAGCGGTGGAACTTATCAGCTCCTTCCGGTTAAAAGGGATTTCGGCGGATATGGACTACATGATGCGCAAAATGAAAGCGCAAATGAAATCCGCGGACCGTCTGCAAGCGAAATTTGTTGTCATCATTGGCGAGGAAGAGCTTGAAGAAGGCATAGTGGTAGTGAAACATATGGAAACCGGCAATCAAGAAAAAGTCCAAATCAATGAAATTGTTAATTTCTTAAAACAACAATTAAGTTAAGAAGCAAAGAATTGGAGGATTTAAAATGGCACAAAGAACACATTATTGTGGAGAATTGAGAGAAGAACATCATGGACAGCAGGTGGTTTTAAAAGGTTGGGTACAACGCCGCAGAGATTTGGGAAGCCTGATTTTCGTTGATGTTCGCGACCGTACGGGCATCGTGCAAGTGGTATTTGGCGATGAAGCCCCTGAAGCCCGTGAAATTGCGGATAAAATCAGAAATGAATATGTAGTGGAAATAGAAGGACAAGTTGTGCTTCGCGACCCAAGCCAAGTCAACCCAAACATTAAAACAGGAAATATCGAAGTCGTTGCATCAAACATCCATATCATCAACACGTCAAAAACTCCTCCATTTGCCATTGAGGATTACGTGGATATCAACGAAGATGTCCGTTTAAAATACCGTTATTTGGATTTAAGAAGACCTGTGATGTACAACACATTCAAATTGCGTTCGGATGTAACCCGTACAATCCGCAACTTCTTGCAAAATGACGGATTCTTGGAAGTGGAAACACCGATTTTGACAAAATCCACTCCTGAAGGTGCACGTGACTATTTAGTTCCATCCCGTGTGCATGAAGGGGAATTTTACGCCCTTCCACAATCACCGCAATTATTCAAACAATTATTGATGGTGGCAGGATTTGAAAAATATTTCCAAATCGCCCGCTGTTTCCGTGATGAAGACTTGCGTGCAGACCGTCAACCGGAATTTACCCAAGTGGATATCGAAACTTCTTTCATGTCCATGGATGAGATTATCGATATGACGGAACGCATGCTGGCTGCGGTGATGAAAGAAGTAAAAGGCATTGAAGTGCAAACGCCATTCCCGCGCATGACTTACCAAGAAGCGATGGATCGTTTCGGTTCCGACAAACCGGATGTTCGCTTTGGCTTGGAATTAATCAACCTCACTGACATTGTAAAAGATTGCAACTTTAAAGTATTTACAAGTGCGGTTGAAAAAGGCGGCGTTGTCAAAGCCATTAACGTCAAAGGTGCAAATGACAAGTTTACCCGCAAAGATATCGATGCGTTGACTGAATTTGTTGCGATTTACGGTGCCAAAGGATTGGCTTGGATCAAAGTGACGGAAGAAGGATTTACTGGCCCTATCGCTAAATTCTTTGAAGGCCAAATTGTAGAAGATATTAAGAAAGCAACAGATGCAGAACCTGGAGACTTATTATTGTTCGGAGCAGATGATGCTTCCATCGTTGCCGCTTCTCTTGGCGCATTGCGCAACAAACTAGGAAAAGAGTTAGGCTTAATCGATGAATCCCAATTTGCCTTCCTTTGGGTGACAGATTGGCCATTGCTTGAATGGGATGAAGAGGAAAAACGTTATACAGCGGCCCACCATCCATTCACTCGTCCATTTGATGAAGATATCGAATTGATGGATACGGATCCTGGAAAAGTACGCGCCCAAGCTTACGATATCGTGTTGAACGGGTACGAATTGGGCGGAGGTTCATTGCGGATTTTCGAAAGAGACTTGCAAGAAAAAATGTTCCAACTATTAGGATTTACGAAAGAACAAGCCCAAGAACAATTCGGATTCTTGCTTGAAGCCTTTGAATACGGCGTGCCTCCTCATGGCGGAATCGCAATGGGCCTTGACCGTTTAGTGATGATTCTGGCAGGCCGCAACAACTTGAGAGATACGATTGCCTTCCCGAAAACAGCCACAGCCAGCTGCTTGTTGACGGAAGCGCCAAGCCCGGTATCGCCAAAACAATTGAAAGAATTGCACATCAAAGTCGATCTTCCAGAATAAATGAAGATAAAGAGGCTGGGACATAACTAATAAAGTGAACGAGCTGCAAAAAGGTTTTTTTATCTTTTGTCCCAGCCTCTTTTATATGGCAATAATAATCAAAAAAATAATCAGATTATTAACAATAGTAGCAAAAAAATAATGTATTCCATTTCATATTCATTGCAATATTGGTTAATGGATGTTATCATAAAATCAAACGAATCCTGAAGTGTGCGTGAATGCGCTACATTAACAGTTTTGACCGAACACCTATAAATAGGGAGCCCAAATCCTGGCTTGGCAAACATGCCCCATTTGAACGCCATACAGGGGACGTTTAAAGAGTCAGTGAGGGCACCCACCTGCCGAGCTGCGGGTTCAAAACAGTGTTAATTACGCACTACGGCACTTTCGGGATTCGTCCGTTTTTTTGGGATTCTCTTGAAAAAATCGAATCGGGAATATGACTCCTCCATGTAGATGGGGGAGTTTTTATTTTGAACAAAATCAATTGGAAATAGAAACGTATACCCTATTAACATTATGTTATGTTATAATTCCGATGAGAAAAATTAGAATGAGAGGCAGAAAGGTATGTTACATCAATTTTCAAGAAATGAATTGGCTATTGGTAAAGAAGGATTGCAAAAGTTGAAAAATACAACCGTCGCCATTTTGGGAATTGGCGGAGTAGGTTCCTTTGCTGCGGAAGCATGCGCCCGCAGCGGCATCGGCCGCATTATTCTAGTGGATAAAGATGTGGTCGACATCACCAATATTAACCGCCAGTTGGTCGCTTATTTATCGACGATTGGAAGACCGAAAGCGGAAGTGATGAAAGAACGGATTGCGGACATCAATCCGGATTGTGAAGTCATCCACCTGCATATGTTTTATAACGAAGAAACTTATGAAAAACTGTTTGAATATGACATTGATTATGTCATCGATGCTTCTGACACCATCAGTTATAAAATTCATTTAATGAAAGAATGTTTAAAACGGAATATTCCGATCATTTCCAGCATGGGAGCCGCAAATAAAACGGATCCGACAAGATTCCGTATTGCAGACATTTCAAAAACCCATACAGATCCAATGGCAAAAGTGATCCGTACGAAATTGAGAAAAGAAGGCATCAAAAAAGGGATTACGGTTGTCTTTTCCGATGAATCCCCAATTGTGATCAGACCTGATGTTGTGGAAGAAGTGGGGAATCCCGATGCGCCAATCCGAAAAGCCAAAATGCCCCCTTCATCCAATGCTTATTGTCCGTCCGTTTGTGGTCTGATTTGTGCAAGCTGGGTAATCAATTCGATTTTAAAAGATATTCCAATTAAGCGGGTAAATCAATAAGCTGCCAAAGTGCCGTTTTTTCAAGCGCAATTTTTGAATTTCAGATTCAAATCCAATGCTTCTTGATGCATTTTTTTGAAATACCCCCAAATTCCGAAAATTGTTACTAATGAAGATAAAAGACCAGACTTAATACATTTTTTTCACGTTTTATTATTTCAGCAAATAAAAGAAGAGTTTTATTGTTATATTTATAATAGCTTCAACCACAAACAAAGGGGGTATTTTATGCCAAGAATTCAGGTGACGAATGGCATCTTAAATTTATTCCAGCTTCAAGAGGAATTGGATGGGATACTTTTCAATTATATCGATACGTCACAAAAATGGGATAAAGCGTATGAGGAGTTAAAAGAACTGCTGGATGAACTCACCGCTTATTTCAAAAATTATCTTCAAGAACACGATGGAAGATTGCCGGACAATGAAATGTACTGGTCATTGTTCATAGACAATGTCAGCAGGATCTTGTATTTTAAAACCGTTGCATATATGAATCTCCAAAAAGACATGACCGAAGAACAAAAAGAACTGATCAAAAGTGCATTGCATGATGCGGCAGGCTGCCTTCCTCATGTGCAAGGGCGCAATTTCGAATTTTTGCAGGAAATCAGTCAAACTTACGATTTATTATTCAATGAAAATGCTCATTTTGAAAAATATTATTTTGATAAAAATAATGGATTGGCTGATTGTTTGGAAAATTTCAAAGCATATTGCGTTCAAAAAGTACTAAATTGATTGACGTGTAACAATGACGGTTAATGAGTTTGAAGTCTTATGAGAAGAATAGAAGATTACCCGAAAAAAATTCCCCTAATTGGTAGATGAATGAGAGAAAATCCATTTACCAAATTAGGGGTTTTTTTGTGGGGAAATAAAACCATCTTGCGGCAATGGGGCACTTTTCATCGGAATGAACGGAGGCATCACTTTTCTTCATTCGATTTTTTTAATGCCTTCAATTTTTCATAGATTGACGCCATCCGCTTCTCTTCACCGGCAATCACCGGGTGATAAAATTCCGCATTCTGAAGATTGTCAGGCAAATATTGCTGGTTGACCCATCCGCCAAAAGTGCCGATAGGGTGGTCGTGGGGATACTGATAACCGACATGGCCGAGCGTTTTCGCTCCCGCGTAATGGGCATCCCTCAAATGCATCGGAATGTCGCCGGTTTTTCCTTCATGGATTGCTTGAATGGCTGCGTCCAACGCTTTGTATGCCGAATTGGATTTTTCCGACAGGCACATTTCAATCACTGCATTGGCCAGCGGAATTCTTGCTTCAGGCAAACCGAGCACTTTTGCCGCTTCCGTTGCGGCATAGACATGGGCCCCCACGTGGGGATTTGCCAGTCCGATATCTTCATAGGCCATCACAAGCAATCTCCTGCATACTGCGATCAAATCCCCCGACTCAAGCAGATTAGCCAAATAGTATAAGCTGGCATTTACATCGCTGCCCCTGACCGATTTTTGCAAAGCGGACAATAGATTATAAAAATGGGAACCGGCTTTATCCCCATATACTCCTATGCGTTTTGACAATTGTTCAATTATGCGGTCTTCCACTTTCACCGTACCGTCCATTTCTTCGGAAGCATGAAAGACCGATTCCAATAGGGTCAGGGCTTTCCGGGCATCACCATTGGAAGCGATCGCAATGTCCGTCAATTGTTCATCCGAAATGTCGATGGAATATTTTCCTAAACCCCGCTCTTCATCTGCCAGTGCCCTTTTTAATAATTGCACCAATTCTTCAGGGATCAGCCGTTTTAATTGAAAAATCTCCCCGCAACGGGAACGGATGGCCGGATTCACATCATGGTAAGGATTTTCCGTTGTAGCCCCAATCAAAATGATTGACCCGTTTTCTACATGGGGTAATAATGTATCTTGTTGCAGTTTATTGAACCTATGGATCTCATCTAAAAATAATAGGACTTTTCCACTGAGCCTTGCTTCTGATACAATTTGTTCGACATCCTTTTTTCCGGCAATTGTCGCGTTGAGTGGAAAAAAAGGGAGTTTTGTGCTTCCCGCAATTGCATAAGCGATGGAAGTTTTCCCGGTTCCCGGTTCACCGTATAATAACATTGATGGCACATAGCCGTTTTGAACCATTTTATATAAAACGGTATCTTTTCCGACGATATGCTGTTGTCCAACCACTTCGTCCAAATTTCTTGGTCGCATTCGGAAAGCTAAAGGTTCGTTATGCATGGTATATCCTCCGATGAACTAATAAAAAGTTTTCATATAAAATTATAATAGACCTTTTCCAAGTGGAATAAAAGGTGTTATGGTATACTTGACTAAGAATATCGGAAATAGAAATTTGAGGTGTATAAGATGAGAATATCAACAAAAGGCAGATATGGGTTAACAATTATGATTGAGTTGGCAAAACATTATGGGGATGGACCTCTTCCGCTGCGCAAAATTGCGGAAGAAAAAAATCTTTCAGAGGCATACTTGGAGCAGTTGGTATCACCTTTGCGTATCGCCGGTTTGGTGAAAAGTGTCCGCGGTGCTTATGGGGGCTATTTACTTGCCATACCGCCCAGCAAAATTTCCGCGGCGGATGTGATCCGCGTGTTGGAAGGACCAATCCAGCCGGTTGAGGGGATAGAAGATGAAGAGCCGCCTCAACAACAACTTTGGATCCGAATCCGCGACGCAGTAAAACAAGTGCTTGATACAACAACCATTGAGGATTTGGCAAATTACAGCGAAGATACCGAATATGACGGATATATGTTTTACATTTAATAAAGGAGTTTATCGGAATGCAAACCTTTTATTTAGATCACGCAGCAACTTCACCAGTGCACCCAGAAGTGATTGAAAAAATGACGGAAGCGATGACGAATGTTTACGGCAATCCATCAAGCATCCATGCGGCAGGCCGCTATGCAAGAAAGGTTTTGGATGAAGCGAGAAGCATATTGGCTCGATCCATCGGTGCGAAAGATACGGAAATCATTTTCACAAGCGGAGGAACAGAAGGGGACAACACGGCCATCTTTGGGGTGGCACAAGCTTTAAAATCGAAAGGAAAACATATTATTACGACAGCAGTGGAGCATCATGCAGTACTACACAGTTGTGAACAGCTTGAAAAAGCGGGGTTTGAAGTAACCTATTTGCCCGTGGATGAAACCGGTCGCATTTCGGTGGAATCGGTAAAAGAGGCTTTGCGTGAAGATACGATTTTAGTGACCATCATGTTTGGAAACAATGAAGTGGGTACCATTCAACCAATCAAAGAAATCGGGGAATTACTGAAAAACCATCAGGCGGTTTTCCATACGGATGCGGTACAGGCATATGGACTGGAAAAAATCGATGTGAATGAACTGCATGTCGATCTTTTAAGCGTTTCCAGCCATAAAATCAATGGGCCTAAGGGAATCGGCTTTCTATATCAACGGGAAAAAACGCCTTTCACCGCCACTTTTTACGGAGGTTCCCAGGAAAGAAAACGGAGAGCGGGAACGGAAAATGTCCATGCTGCCGTCGGTTTTGCAAAAGCCGTTGAAATTGCACAACGGGAAATGGAAACAAAACGGCAAACCTATCTCCAATTCCGAAAAATCTTTTTGGAGGTTTTGGAACAGGAACAAATTTCTTATAAAGTGAATGGACATGAGGAATATTTCCTTAAACATATCTTGAACATCAGTTTTCCAGGTATGGATGTTGAATCATTCCTTGTGAATTTGGACATGGATGGAGTTTATGCTTCCAGCGGATCTGCTTGTACGGCAGGTTCCATCGACCCGTCTCACGTGCTTGTCGCAATGTACGGAAAAGGTGCTCCGGAACTTCGCAATTCCATTCGATTCAGTTTCGGGTTGGGATTGACAGAGGCAGACATTCAACAAGCTGCGGAAAGAACAGCAAGAATAGTAAAAAGAATGACGAATTCATTGAATTAGAAAAGGTGAAGGAATAAATGACAGAAACTCGAGACCCATCACAAATTCGTGTCGTTGTTGGAATGAGCGGTGGGGTGGATTCATCTGTTGCTGCCTATTTATTGAAGCAGCAAGGTTATGATGTGATCGGCATCTTCATGAAAAACTGGGATGATACAGATGAAAACGGTGTTTGCACCGCAACGGAAGATTATGAAGATGTCATCAAAGTATGCAACCAAATCGGAATCCCTTATTATGCGGTGAATTTTGAGAAAGAATATTGGGATAAAGTGTTTACTTACTTTTTGGAAGAATACAAAGCCGGACGGACACCGAATCCGGATGTGATGTGCAACAAGGAAATCAAATTCAAAGCTTTCCTTGAACATGCATTGAAACTTGGGGCGGATTATTTGGCAACGGGGCATTATGCCCGTGTGGAAGAGCGTGACGGTGAAGTTGTTTTATTGCGTGGCGTCGATCGAAATAAAGACCAAACCTATTTTTTAAATCAATTGACGCAGGAACAATTGAAAAAGGTCATGTTTCCAATCGGCCATCTGGAGAAAAAGAAAGTCCGGGAAATTGCGGAAGAAGCGGGGCTGGCAACAGCGAAGAAAAAAGACTCAACGGGCATTTGTTTTATTGGTGAACGAAACTTCAAAGAATTCTTGAGCAATTACTTGCCGGCTCAACCCGGCAACATGGAAACGCTGGATGGAAAAGTGATGGGAAAACATGACGGATTAATGTATTATACGATTGGCCAGCGACATGGACTTGGAATTGGAGGAGCAGGGGAACCTTGGTTTGTGGTCGGAAAAGATTTAAAACGGAATGTGTTGTATGTCGGACAAGGTTTCCACAATGAAGCCCTGTACTCCACTTCTTTAAAGGCGATCAATATGAGCTTTACATCCAATAAACCGAAACCGAAGAAATTCGCTTGCACGGCAAAATTCCGTTACCGTCAGGAAGATTCGCCGGTGGAAGTGGAGTTGTTGGATGATCATCGCGCAGTCATTACGTTCCAGGTGCCACAGCGGGCCATTACGCCTGGACAAGCCGTCGTTCTATATGATGGAGAGGTATGTTTAGGCGGCGGAACGATCGACGAAGTGTTTAAAAACGGAGAAAAATTGACGTATGTAGGATAACGGGCGACTGATTTGGTCGCCTCTTTTCATGAGAGGTGAAGACGATGAACTATAATGAAGAAGGAATCAAAGCGCTGCAAGAAAAACGCTATGAAGATGCCGTAAAAGCCTTTACAGAAGCCATCGAACAAAATCCGGAAGATCCGGTCGGCTACATCAACTTTGGAAATGTATTGGCTGCCATGAATGAGATTGAACGGGCGGAACGGTTTTTCCAAAAAGCCATCACCCTTGATGAAAAAGCGGCAACGGCTTATTATGGTCTCGCCAATTTGTATTATAATTCGGAACGCTTTTTGGAGGCGGCCAAACTTTATCAGAAGTCGATCGAGTATGGAATTGAAGGTGCCGACAGCTACTACATGCTGGGAAAATGTTTTGAGAAGGAAAACCAGGTGAAATTGGCCCTTCCATATATGCAGCGGGCGGCGGAACTTGCGCCGGACGATCTGCAAATCCGTTTAAGCTACGGCATTATTTTATGCAAGTTGGAAATGTTTGATTTGGCAAAAACAGAGTTGGAATATGTATTGGCGCAAGATGAAAAGAACGCGGATGCCCATTATAATTTGGGGGTGCTTTACGCCCTTTCGACAGACGATGCGGAAAAGGCCCTCCATCATTTGGAGCAGGCCTTCACCATCCAGCCGGAGCATGATCAGGCAAGGTATATATATGATATGATAAGTCTGCGTTTAAATAATGAAAAATAGGATGAGAATGAAAAAAAGCTGTATAGAAAGCGGGGACTTTCTATACGGCTTTTTTGATCATGCAAAAATAACGATCGGCCAATAAATTGTCCGCTTTGGCCATTATGGATTATTCCATTTGCATGGGAAGGAAGATACATATAAAAAAGCGAATGGAAATTTCCCGCATTTCCATTCGCCATTTTTGCAATCCCATTTATTTGCAATATTCCACAACATCCCGATATGGCAGGCTTCCTCCAAAAATATCCAACGCACTGCCGATCGTAACGTGCAGTTTCCCTCCGGATAATTCTTTAAATCGTTCCAAATCCTCCAAGGAACGGACTCCTCCGGCATAAGTGGTCGGAATGTTTGTCCATTTCGCCAAATCTTGAACCAATTCTTCCTGCATGCCGCTTTTTTTCCCTTCCACATCGACAGCGTGGATCAAAAATTCATCGCAATATTGTTCCAGGAAGGAGATGTTTGCCTGATTCACTTCAAAATCGCTGAATTTTGTCCATTTATCTGTCACGACAAACCATTTCCCGTCGCGTTTCCGGCAGCTTAAGTCAAGGACGATATGTTCCTTTCCAATCGCTTCAACAAGACGCTCCAATCGTTCCATATCCAGTTTTCCATCGTGGAATATGTAAGAGGTCACGATGACATGGCTGGCCCCCATGTCAATCCATTTCTTTGCATTGTCCGCATGGATGCCCCCGCCGATTTGAAGGCCGCCAGGGTAGGCAGTTAAAGCAAGTTTCGCCTGCTCTTCATTACCAGGACCCAACATGATGACATGTCCGCCCTTCAAGCCATCTCGTTTAAAAAGCTCGGCATAATAGGAAGCATCTTTTTCCGAAATGAAGTTTTCAACCACGTCCTTTTGACCCAAAGTGCTTCCGACAATTTGCTTCACTTTTCCTTCGTGTAAATCAATGCAAGGTCTAAATTCCATTCCATTCACGAATCCCTTCAACTGTTCTTTTTTATTACAATGATAACATTGGTCTCTCATTTTATCGAGAAGGGGAAGTTTCTATTTTATCAAAGTCCTTAAAAATGATATGATATTAAGAGATTTTACCGGAGAGGAGCGTATGAAAATGGAGGATTACCATGCTCATCAATATTCAGAGAAAACCTTTGTTTTAGGCCGTCCCATCGTTTCCATTTTTCATAACGCCTCCAACATGTATTCCATTGTGAAAGTGAAAATTAAAGAAACAAATTTGCAATATCAGGAAAAGGAGATTATTGTAGTCGGATATTTTCCGGCCTTGGATGAAGAGCTTCACTATCGTTTTATCGGCAATTTGACGAATCATCCAAGATACGGGTTGCAATTTCAAGTGGAAACCTTTGAAAGGGAAGTTCCTGAGACAGAACAAGGGATCATCCACTATTTATCAAGCGATTTGTTTCCTGGGGTCGGCCCCAAAACGGCTGAGCTCATTGTAAAAACATTGGGGACCGATGCATTGAAAAAAATCATGGAAAATCCGTTTGTTCTGGATGAAGTGCCAAGGCTTTCCGAAGATAAAAAAATGACGATCCGAAGCACCCTGGAGAAAAATTTGGGTTTGGACCGGATTATGATTCAATTGAACGAATGGGGATTCGGGCCTCAATTGGGAATGAAAATCTATCAAACCTATAGGGAAGAAACGATTGAGCTGTTAACCCAAAATCCTTATCGGCTGATTGAAGAAGTGGAAGGGGTCGGTTTTGCGAAAGCCGATGAATTGGGAAGAAGACTGGGCATTACAGGGGCTCACCCTGACCGCATGAAAGCGGCGGTATTGCATGTGTTGAATCAAGCGGCTTTATCGGAAGGGCACGTTTATTTGGAGGCGGAACTCCTGTTGCCGGAAGTCAAAGGGATTTTGGAACAGAGCCAACCGGAAGAAATTCCGTATGAATCTTTATCGAAAGCGGTTATTGAGTTGGAGGAAGAAGGGAAAATTTGCGGGGAAGAAACGCGGATTTATTTGCCTTCCCTCTATTACAGTGAAGTGGGCATTGCAACAAAAATTCTCCAATTTGCCAAAAACAATGATCACGCTGAAAAGTTTTCAAAGGACGAGATTCGGAAAGCGATCGGGGAAGCAGAGGATCGCTTGGAAGTGACTTATGCGGAAACTCAGGCAAAGGCCATTGAACAAGCATTAAATTCTTCCATCATGATTTTGACTGGAGGGCCGGGAACAGGGAAAACGACGGTCATTCGGGGAATTGTGGAAGTCTTTGCGGAGCTTCATGGCCTTTCATTAAATCCAATGGAATATGCGAAGAAGGAAGAGCCTTTTCCGATTGTGTTGGCAGCACCAACCGGAAGAGCCGCAAAACGCTTGTCCGAATCGACGGGTCTGCCTGCCATGACCATTCACCGTTTGTTGGGGTTTAACGGCCAGGAGAAGGAAGAGGAGTCGGAGCGTGAAATCCAAGGCCGCCTCATCATCATTGATGAAATGTCGATGGTGGATACATGGTTAAGCCACCAATTATTAAAAAGCATTTCGCCTGATGCCCAAGTGGTGCTCGTGGGGGACCAGGATCAATTGCCACCTGTGGGTCCTGGACAAGTGTTGAAGGATTTATTGGCGTCAGAAATCGTGCCGACCATCGAGCTGACGGAAGTGTACCGGCAAGCGGAAGGCTCAACGATTATCGAGATGGCCCACCAAATCAAAAAAGGGCAAATCCCCGATAATATCACGGGAAAAACTGGCGATCGCTCGTTTATTAAAGCGTCGGCCGATCAAATTGCAAGCGTCGTCACACAAGTGGTGAGAAGTGCCATTGCAAAGGGCCAATCCATCCGTGATATTCAGGTATTGGCGCCGATGTATAAAGGCCCGGCAGGCATTGATCGATTGAATAAAGAAATCCAGGAACTGGTGAATCCAAACGTGGATGGTACTCGAAAAGAAGTGAAATTTGGCGACACGGTTTTCCGCATCGGCGATAAAGTGTTGCAGCTGGTGAATCAGCCGGAGAGCAATGTGTTTAATGGCGATATTGGGGAAATCGTGTCGATTTTTCAAGCGAAAGAAACGGTGGAAAAACAGGATAAGGTCGTTGTTTCTTATGACGGCAATGAAGTGGTGTATGACAGAGGCGACTTGAATCAGATAACCCTCGCCTATTGCTGTTCCATTCATAAAGCGCAGGGTAGCGAATTCCAGACGGTGATCATGCCGATTGTCCGCAGCTATTCAAAAATGCTCCGAAGAAACCTGCTTTATACGGGAATCACCCGAGCAAAAAACTTTTTGATTTTATGCGGGGAGCCGGAAGAATTCGTCAAAGGGATCCAGCGCACGGACGATTTGAAACGTTTTACCACTTTGAGGGCCCGATTGAATCCCGCAAAGAAGAATGATGATCGAAATCAGGTAACGAAAATGGAAGGGGAGAAGCAGGATGAACAAATCGTGCCTCTTTCACCGGATGATGGCAATGAACAGCAGACGGCAGGCGATACTACTTCCCTTCCTCCTGTCCTGAATGCGGAAACAGCGCCCAAAATCCATCCGATGATAGGGATGGATGGTATCACCCCTTATGATTTTTTGGATGAATAAAAGGTGATAAAAAAACCGAACGATTGTTTGAATCTCTGATTTTGAGAGTCAGCAACGTTCGGTTTTTCTATTTATATCGATATTAAATGGCCAATTCCGGCTTCCGTTTGTTATTGAAAATTCTTCACTTTACGGCCATGAAGGAAAAAGTAAAGGATCACGGTTGCCAAAACGACAAAACTTAAACTGAAATACAATTGGCTGTAAGTCGTATACGGCTCAATAAATCCCAACAGATATGGGCCAAAGCCCAGACCCGCATCAAGGAAAATGAAGAATGTGGATGTGGCAAGTCCCATTCGATGGATGGTCGTCACTTTCACTGCAACGGCTTGAATGCAGGATTGCATGTTGCCATAACCCAGACCGATCAAAACCCCTGAAAACAGCAGTACAAAACTGTTATGTGCCGCACTTAAAACAATCAGTCCGATGGAAAAAAGAATAAACGCAGGATACATCACGTAGTTTGGGCCTTTCACATCCAACAGACGCCCGGAGAAAGGACGTGAACACAAAATAGCGATGGAGTAAACAAAGAAGAAGAAACTGGAGGCTTCCACCAAGCCAATTTCCTGCGCATAAAAATTCATGAAAGATAAAACCCCGGAATAGCATAATGCGGCAATGAGCATGATGAAAGAAATCGGGATGGCTTTCGGTTCAATAAAATTCGAAAGTTTGAATCCTTTAACGTCTTTTTCCGCCTTTTTCACCTCTTCAGGCTCTGTTACTTGGATAAAGAATGAGGTGATGAATGCGATGATTCCTAATAAAGTACATAATCCAAATACGATCAAGAAGCTTACATGCTGGCTCAAAAGCAACCCGATAAATGGACCGATGGCTGTCGCCAAAGTGGAACTCATACTGTAATACCCGATTCCTTCGCCTTTGCGGCTGTTGGGAATGACTTGGGCGACAATGGTTCCGGTTGCCGTCCCCGCAATACCGAGAGTCAAACCGTGCAAAAATCGCACAACTAAAAAGAACCAGATATTTAATTGAATAAAATATAAGAAGCTTGATAATGCAAAAAGGCAAGTGCCAATCAGCAATGTCCTTTTATAACCGATCGAATTGATGCCCCGGCCAATAAACAGTCTTCCGATTAATGTGGCGATGATGAAAATGCCTGTTGCAAGACCAGCTTGACTCGTGGTTGCGTGAAATTCCGTTTTAGCATAAACGGCTACTATGACAACTAATAGATAAAAGACAGATGTTAATAAAAAATTAATGGTTGACGTGATAATAAAATCTTTCGTCCATAGTTTTGTTTCATTCATTGATGTTTCCCTTCTTTTCTGTCAAATTGCTGCTGAATTTTCGAAAGTGTATGGAAAAAGTTTTGCAGTTCATCATCTGTAAGGTGTTCCAACATTTTTCTTTCGAAGCCCGATATTTTTTTACGGCAGGATGCATAAATTTCTTCTCCCAACGGTGTCAAATGAATCACCTTTTCTCTCCGATCCCGGCTTTCCCTTTTTTCGATTAATCGAAGTTCTTCCAAAGCGTTCACCCTGCGAGTGATGGACGGCTTCTCCACATTGTATCGTTTGGCGATTTCCACGAGTGTTGACGGACCGTTATGCTTTATGAAATAGATGACTTGCCATAAAGAATAGGACAGATTGTATTCGCCTAAAAGTTCATTCAATGCATTGATCAGTGGCCGATACAAGCGTAAATAATGTTGAAAAAATCCTTCCAAAGGATTTCACCTCCGATAAAATAGTTACCCTAGGTAACTATATCATTAAACTATTATATGTCAATAAAATGTTCCATTCCAATCATCCATTTTTCACCTTTCCGACTTAATGGCCGCTGTTCTTTCCCATTATCTGAATTGCGATGTATCTATGCCGGATCATCACCTATGTGCAATGTTATATATCAAATCGAGAATATTTATTAGCGATTTGAGAACGGAAAAGGGTTTAAATGATATAAAAATATAGATTTTGTGAAAATTTTTTGTTTTTGTTTGATATGTATTGGGGATAAAATGCTGATTTTTATAGCTTTTCGAGGTTTTTCATCTGGATATTAGATAGGTTTTATATAAAAATGAAATTGTTCTTTATATACAAAAAATCATAAAATGAATTACAAGAAAAAATTATACTACGAAAGAGTGATGGATGATGTGTGGAATAACTGGCTGGATTCAATGGGATCAAGATTTGAAGCATCACGAAGTCACGGTCAAAAAAATGGCCCAAACATTATCGAAAAGAGGGCCTGATACATCAAGCAATTTTTGTGACACACATGCAGCTCTAGGTCATACAAGACTAATCGTAGTAGATCCTGTCGGAGGCGTACAGCCGATGACCAAAACAAAAGGTGCGAATTCCTATACCATCGTTTATAATGGTGAGTTATACAATACTGAAGAACTGCGGGAAGCACTGATAAAACGGGGATACCAATTTCAGTCCCACTCGGATACGGAAGTGTTGTTAACGGCATATATGGAATGGAAAGAGGATTGTGTCAACTTTCTCAATGGAATATATGCTTTCGCTGTTTGGGACGCTTCTTGTGAAAAACTGTACATGGCCCGCGACAGGCTGGGTGTGAAACCTTTATTTTATAAACATGACGGAAACAGGTTGCTTTTTGGTTCGGAGTTGAAGGCGATTTTGGCCCATCCCCAAGTAAAAGCGGAAATTGACCGGGAAGGGTTGCGGGAAATCTTTGGTTTAGGCCCATCCAGAACTCCTGGTCACGGCATATTCAAAGGAATCAATGAATTAAGACCCGCCCACTTTTTGACATTCGATCGTCACGGTCTCCGCATTCAACGATATTGGAATGTAAAGAGTGAAACCCATGAACATTCGTTGGATGAAACCATCGAACATGTCCGATTTCTCATCAAAGATGCAGTGGAAAGACAACTGGTTGCGGATGTTCCTGTTTGCACCTTTTTGTCAGGAGGGTTGGATTCCAGCGCCATAACAACCATTGCTTCAAATTACTTCAATAAGAATGGCAGAGGACCCCTTAGCACCTATTCGATAGATTATGAAGAAAACAGTGCCTACTTTCAAAAAAGTTTGTTTCAACCGGATGAAGATCGTCCATGGATTGAAAAAGTCGTTCAGCATTTGGGCGTGAAACACCACTCGATTATCCTGACCCACGAACAGCTTGCTGACACATTGGAGGAGGCGGTGATTGCCAAAGATTTGCCAGGCATGGCGGATATTGATTCTTCTTTGCTTTTATTTTCAAAGGAGATCAAAAAGCAGTTTACCGTCGCGCTTTCCGGTGAATGTGCCGATGAAATTTTCGGCGGATATCCATGGTTTTATAAAGAAGAATTGTTACAAGGCGACAGCTTCCCTTGGATGCAATCGCAAACGTTAAGGCAAAATCTTTTATTGCCCTATTGGAAGGAAAAATTGAAATTGACGGACTACGTTCACCAAAGACATAAGGAAACCATTCAGGAAGTGCCGAAGCTTGAAGGCGAAGATCCTGTCGAAGCAAGACGCAGGGAAATGTTTTATATGAACATGGTATGGTTTATGTCGACCCTGCTGGATCGGAAAGATCGAATGAGCATGGCAGCCAGTCTTGAGGTGCGTGTCCCTTTTGCAGACCATCGGATCGTTGAATATGCATGGAATATACCTTGGGAAATGAAAATGTTGGACGGAAGGGAGAAAGGATTATTACGGAAAGCATTGGAGGGAATCCTTCCAAATGAAATCATTTACCGTAAAAAAAGCCCTTATCCAAAAACACATCATCCAAAATATACAAAGCTGGTAAAAGAGTTGTTGCAGCAAATCATTGATAAGAAAAATCCTCCAATTTTTCAGCTGCTTTCAAAGGAAAAAATAAAAGAAATACTGGCTCTCGATGGGGCGACGAAATTGCCGTGGTTCGGGCAATTGATGACAGGCCCTCAACTTCTCGCACATTTAGTGCAAGTGAATATGTGGTTTGACAAATACAATGTAAATCTCGTTGACGCATAGTTCCGTTTTAAATTTCTCCCGTCACCAAAGTGCCGACCTTTGGCAAGGGGCGGGAGAATCCCAAAAGCTTGACCAATCATGGAAAGGAAGGCGATTCAAATGTTAAATTTAAGCCCTGAACAATTCGTCATTAAACCGGCATTGGCGACAATCAATTGTGAACCGAATTGGCAATGGAAAAGAAAAGCGCCAATACCGAATTTTGATTTGTTATATATTTGGAGCGGCAAAGGCAATTTAAGATTGAACGGAAAAGATTATCCATTGCAAAGAGGCACTTGTTTTCTGTTCAGACCAGGCGATTGGACGACAGCTACCCAAGATCCGGCTAATCCGCTGGTGATTACGTATATTCACTTTGATGTCACTGGTGAACCCGAGATCATTCCAAATCATCATCGCATTTTGCAAGACCGTATCCATTTTGAATCATTATTGAGCCAATATGTCCGATTATTCCTGGTGGATACTTATGGCGCCGAAATGGAAGGAAAACTGATTCTAAAACAATTGATGATTCATTTGTTGCGGGCAGACCAACAGGAAGAGACTCAACAAAAAGAAGAAGGCGAAGAATTGCAAAGCCAAATTCTTTATACGATCAGGGAAGTGGCCAATTATGTGCAGCAGCATCCCGGAGAAAATCATACAGTCGAAAGTTTGGCTGCGCGCGCAAACTTTTCACCTCGTTATTTCTCAAAAAAATTCAAAGAAATCATGGGACAAACCATCCAATCGTATATTGTGGAAACCCGCATCAAAAGAGCAGAGCATTTATTGCATTATACAGGGATGTCAGTAACGGAAGTGGCCGATGCCCTGGGGTATAACAATATTCACTTTTTCAGCCGCCAATTCAAAGCTTATACGAGTAAAAGCCCGTCGGAAATTCGTATGATTTCAGGGATCCGAAAACCCAGTATAACGAAAATGCCATCAAAAAGGAAAAAAAATGCGTAAGTTTAACACCAATGGTTTTATATAGGAAAGCCGACATTTTCCGAAATGAAAATGTCGGTTTTTTTTATTTCTTTTCAAACATTTGAAGATTTCCGCCATAATGGCCGGTTTTGTTCCGGAGATATTCCTTCTTCCGTGGCTGCCTGTCGTTCTTTGGAAGCCGGGGAAAATTCTGATTCAAAATGGGCGGTGAAAACATGTCTATTACTGCATTCTTAAAAACGTCCGGTTTTGCCGGCAGCGCAATACGATGGTCCTTTTCTGATGGAAAGGAAGATAGGCGGTTTGTCATGGATTGGTTTAAGGGAGATAAATGCCAATTTAAGAATAATGTTTGTCCTTTTTATGGACAATGTTCGGTTTTTCTTTCAAAAAGTAGTGCAAAATAGTGCAAATATTCGACTCAATAGTCTAAATATTTTTATTTCTCCTCTTGGTAGGATGTATATATAAGAAAACAGGAAGAATTAAGGGGTGCAGAAAATGAAAGAACTACTCAACCAAGGCTTATACAATCCACAACTGGAACATGACTCGTGTGGAATCGCCTTATTAGCAAATATAAAAGGAGAAAAATCACATTCTCTTGTATCCCAAGCGCTAATTGCCCTTGAGAGGTTGACGCATCGCGGGGGACGGGATGATAAGGAAACGTTGGGTGATGGATCCGGCATTTTGACGGATATCCCTCATGAGTTATTTTCCAAAGAGTGGGAAAAGCAAGGAAAACAACTTCCTCCATCCGGACGTTACGGGGTTATGATGATTTTTCTTCCTAATGAAGAAACAAAATTGCTTGAATATAAAGCAAGAATCGAAGAAATCGTTGAAAAGAACAGTTTGGAGCTGTTTGGATGGCGTACGGTGCCAACGAACGAAGAAGCTCTGCAAAAGGAAGCAATCGAGTCAGCCCCTTCAATTCACCAATTATTTGTGTTACCTGCAACTGAGCTTGAACAAGACGATTTTGAAAGACGTTTATATGTAACTCGTCGCAGAATCGAAAAGACATTCAGCGAGTTTGAAAAGAATAAAGATGCATGTTATATCTCCAGTTTCTCATCGAGAACGATTGTATATAAAGGGCTGCTATTACCGAAACAATTAAGAAGTTTCTATTTGGATTTGCTCAATGAAAATTTCAAATCGAAAATGGCGATGGTTCATAACCGTTTCAGTACGAACACTTTCCCAAGCTGGAGCAGAGCCCAGCCGAACCGTATGATCATGCATAATGGGGAAATCAATACAATCAACGGCAATGTGAATTGGATTTTCGCCAGGGAAGCATCCATGCATTCAGATGCATTCGGTGTGGATCAAAAAGAACTTCATCCAATTGTGAACTTGGATGGCAGCGACTCGGCAATGTTTGACAATGTGCTGGAACATTTGGTGTTGTCCGGATGGTCTTTGCCACAGGCGATGATGATGATGATTCCGGAACCTTGGCAAAATAATACATTGCTTTCAAAGAAACAAAAGGCTTTCTACCAATACCATAGCTTGTTGATGGAGCCTTGGGACGGTCCTGCCGCAATGGGATTCTCTAACGGAAAACAGGCGGGTGCTTGCCTAGACCGCAACGGTTTGCGGCCAGCGAGATTTGTTTTGACAGACGACGACTTTTTCTATTTATCTTCGGAAGTGGGCGTTGTCGATATTCCAGAGGAAAAAATCATCCAAAAAGGCCGCCTGAAACCTGGCCAAATGTTATTAGTTGATTTTGAGAAAAAAGCGCTATTGTTCGATGAAGAATTGAAACATCAACTCATCAACGAACACCCATATGATCAATGGGCAGCTGAAATGATCATTCCTTTGGAGAATATTCCTTCTCTGAATCTGGAAAAATCGAGAAAGATTAATAAAAAACAATTGGTCCGCCTTCAAAAAGCGTTTGGTTATACATTTGAAGAGTGGGAGAAATATATCAAACCCCTGGCAACCCGCGGGGACGATTCGGTCGGTTCCATGGGCTACGATGGTCCACTTGCCGTTTTATCAAAAAGACCGCAATTGTTGTTCAACTACTTTAAACAACGGTTTGCGCAAGTAACCAATCCTCCGATTGATGCCATCCGGGAAGAGTACGTGACATCCATGGAAGTGTATTTGGGGGGAGAAGGCAATCTATTAAATCCGAAAAGGGAAGAATATCAAAAAATTAAACTGAAAACGCCAATCTTAACTAATAACGATTGGGTGAAACTGATCGGTTTGCATTTGAACGGATGGAGAGTAAAAAAACTGTCATCCTTATTCCCTGCAAAACAGCCGGAACTGATGGAAGAATATTTGGAGAAATTACTTAAAAAAGCTGAAAAAGCGGCAAAGGACGGATACCAGTTGCTTGTCGTAAGCGATCGCGGCACAAACAAAGAAAATGCGGCCATTCCATCATTGCTCGCCGTATCCAGCATCCATCATCATTTAATCAAGCAAGGTCTCCGCAACAAAGTGAGCATTATTGTTGAATCGGGAGAACCGAGAGAAGTTCATCATTTTGCGGCACTGCTCGGCTATGGAGCAAATGCGATATACCCTTACCTGGTATGCGCATCCCTTTCCCAATTGGAAGAAAGCGCGGAATACGATTTCATTGGAAAATACGTAAAAGGGATTACAAAAGGCATATTGAAAGTCATGTCCAAAATGGGAATTTCTACAGTCCAAAGCTATATCGGCGCTCAAATATTCGAAGCGGTCGGCATCAGCAAAGAAGTCATAGATCGTTATTTCCCGCGGACGATTTCACAAATCGGCGGTCTTGACATAGCGGACATTGCCAAGGAAACCGTTGCCCGCCACAACAAGGCCTGGGAAGATGGAAAACCTTTATTGGAAGAAGGCTCCGATTTCCAATGGCGCAAAAACGGGGAAGAACACCTCTATCGTCCGGAAACAATTCATACGTTGCAGCTTGCCTGCCGCACAGGAAAATATGAGCTTTATAAAAAATACAGCGAGATGCTGTCAAAAGAAAGCAATACGACTTTAAGGGCATTGTTTGAATTGAAAAGCGACCGGACACCGATCCCGATTGACGAAGTGGAACCAATCGAATCGATTTTTAAACGATTCAAAACGGGTGCGATGTCTTTCGGATCCATCAGCAAAGAAGCCCATGAAGCCATTGCCATTGCCATGAACCGGATCGGCGCAAAAAGCAACTCTGGTGAGGGCGGGGAAGATCCAAACCGCTATATTCCACTGCCAAACGGCGATTCAAAATTAAGCCGCATTAAACAAGTGGCTTCCGGACGATTTGGCGTCACAAGTCATTATTTAGTGAACTGCGACGAAATCCAAATCAAAATGGCACAAGGGGCAAAGCCTGGTGAAGGTGGCCAGCTTGCCGGCCATAAGGTGACGGTGGAAGTTGCAAAAACGAGAGGTTCAACTCCTGGAATCGAGCTGATTTCACCACCTCCTCACCACGATATTTACTCGATTGAAGATTTGGAACAATTGATTTACGACTTGAAAAATGCCAATCCGGAAGCACGGATCAACGTCAAACTCGTTTCCGAAAGCGGTGTAGGAACTATCGCAACGGGTGTGGCGAAAGCGAAAGCAGACGTGATTCTCATCAGCGGTTATGACGGCGGAACAGGCGCAGCAGCCAGAACGAGCATCAAGCATGCCGGTCTTCCATGGGAATTGGGGCTGGCGGAAGCCCATCAAACGTTGATGCTGAACGGATTGAGAAACAAAGTGGTTCTTGAAACAGACGGAAAATTGATGAACGGAAAAGATGTCATCATCGGTGCATTATTGGGTGCGGAAGAGTTCGGTTTCTCCACGTTGCCGCTTGTCTCACTTGGTTGTGTAATGATGAGGGTTTGCCATTTGGATACATGCCCTGTAGGAGTTGCGACTCAAAATCCGGAACTCAGAAAGAAAATGACCGGTACTGCCGATCACGTGGTGCATTTGATGCACTTCATCGCACAGGAAGTTCGCGAATTAATGGCAGAGCTGGGCTTTAGAACATTGGATGAGTTGATTGGAAGAACAGACATCATTCAGGTCAAAGATGATGTGGATTGGAAAGAACGGAAACTGGACTTTTCTCCTCTTCTCGTCAGATACGAAGGAGATCGAACAGCAACCGAAAGCCAAAATCATCAATTGGAAGAAACGTTGGATTATCAAAAATTGATTCCATTAAGTCAAAGGGCTATAACAAGCAAACAGCCTGTTCAAATTTCGCTTCCAATCCGGAATACAAACCGTTCAGTCGGTACAATGCTCGGATATGAAGTTTCGAAAAAGTACGGAAGCGAAGGGTTAAAAGAAGATACGATCCAAGTCCATTTCCAAGGTTCAGCCGGCCAAAGCTTTGGTGCATTCATTCCAAAAGGCATCACATTAAAGCTTGAAGGAGAAGCCAACGACTATGTCGGAAAAGGATTATCCGGCGGAAAAATCATCGTTGCTCCTCCAACGGATACAAAGCGGTTGGCGGAAGAAAATGTGATTATCGGCAACGCCGCTTTCTACGGTGCAACAAGCGGTAAAGCATTTATCCGCGGCAAAGCGGGAGAAAGGTTCTGTGTCAGAAACAGCGGAGCGCATGTTGTAGTGGAAGGAACAGGAGATCACGGTTGTGAATACATGACAGGCGGCCGGGTAGTGATTTTGGGAGAAGTCGGAAAGAACTTTGCAGCCGGCATGTCCGGGGGTATCGCATATATTTATTCTCCAGCCAATGAACATTTCACTGAAGTTTATAACGATGAACTTGTCATGCTGGAAGAGATTAATGACCAACAAGAATTGAGCTTTGTCAATGCTCTGATCAAAGAACATTACCAACAAACAAAAAGTACTGTGGCGAAACGAATCCTTCAAAATTGGGAGTTTGAAGCAGCGAATTTTATTCGCGTCATTCCATACAAATACAAAGAAATTTTGGAAAAAGAAGAACAGTACTTGGCAAAAAGTTATTTAGCGTAAGAGGGCGGTGAAGAAAATGGGAAAACCTACTGGATTTTTAGAATATAAACGGCAAAATGCCCAGTATCGGGATCCGTTGGAGAGAATTCAAGACTGGAAGGAAATTTCAAACCTTCCACAGGAAAGCGACTTGGTCAAACAGGCAGCTCGATGCATGGATTGCGGTGTTCCATTTTGTCAAAACGGCTCTCTTGTTGGAGGCATGTCAACGGGATGTCCAATATTCAACTTGATCCCTGAATGGAATGAACTTGTTTATAGAGGGAATTGGAAAGAAGCTTATGATCGATTGAGCATTACGAACCCTTTCCCAGAGTTTACAGGAAGGGCATGTCCAGCTCCTTGTGAGGCTGGATGTGTCGCTTCCCTCTATGAAAGTTCGGTAACCATTAAAAATATTGAATTGGCCATCATCGAAAAAGCTTTTGAAGAAGGATGGGTAAAACCGCAAATACCTAAGGAGAGAACAGGAGTCAAAATTGCGGTGGTCGGCTCCGGTCCAGCCGGTCTGGCTTGCGCGCATGAATTGAACAATTACGGACATTCGGTAACCGTTTTTGAAAGAAGCGACCGGATTGGAGGCCTCCTTACTTACGGGATTCCGAAAATGAAAATTGAACAGCATGCCGTAGACCGCAGAATCCGTGTCATGGAAGAATCGGGCATCACCTTCTTGACGAATGTGGAAGTGGGAAAAGATTATTCCTTGGAAAAACTGCAAAAAGAATTTGATGCAGTGATTCTTTGCACGGGTGCCACAAAACCGCGGGATCTGCAAGTAAATGGAAGAAACTTGGGCGGTATCCATTTTGCGATGGATTTCCTGCACGCCAATACAAAAAGCATGTTGGATTCCAATTTTAAAAATGGCCAATATATTTCTGCCGAAGGAAAAGATGTAGTGGTCATCGGCGGTGGTGACACGGCAGTCGATTGTATCGCTACATCACTCAGACAAAATTGCAAAAGTGTGATTCAATTCGATATTTATCCGAAACGTCCAACGGAAAGAGAGGCAGATAATCCATGGCCGCAATATCCAATGGTTTATAAGCTGGATTACGGCCAGGAAGAAGCCAAAGCAAAATTTGGCGATGATCCAAGATTATTTGCCACTACCGCTTTGGAATTCATCGGGAATGAGGAAGGTCAACTCACTGCAGTCAAATGCGTGGGGATCAGAACCATATTCAATGAAAATGGTGAAAAGATCCGGGAACCGATCCCAAATACCGAAAAAATCATTCCGGCCCAACTGGTTCTACTGGCCATTGGATTTGAAGGGCCTGAACGGGAACTCTTTGATCAATTAAACATCGATTGGAAAGAGATAAAAAACAGCCGTTCTTATCAGACAAAAGTGGAAAACGTCTTTGTGGCGGGTGATGCAAGACGCGGCCAAAGTTTAATCGTTTGGGCGATCCAGGAAGGCAAAGAAGCCGCAAAAAGCTGCCATGAATATGTAACAAGTAAAGTAAACTTATCAATTTAGGAGGGATACGGTGCAAGCAGTTGATTATATCCAACAGTTATTTGCAGATCGAATTGGAGGTCCCTCTTTCGGTCTAAAGGAAGAAATATTCAAATTCGAAAAAATTAAAAGAGCCAAAAGATTGGCGGTGAAAGAAAAGCCTGACGTGCCATTGATTGATTTGGGCGTTGGCGAGCCGGATGCAATGGCAGACAAGAGGGTCGTTGACAAGCTTTATGAGGAGGCGGCAAAACCTGAAAACCGGTTTTATTCAGATAACGGAATCCAGGAATTTAAAGAAGCGGCTGCCCGCTATATGGAGGAAGTGTTTGGTGTTCCGGACCTGGATCCGGAGACGGAAATCAACCACGTCATCGGTTCAAAATCAGGCTTGAGCTTGCTGCCCGCTGCTTTCATCAATCCCGGAGATATTACATTGATGCCATCACCTTGTTATCCGGTGCTCGCCACTTATACGAAATATTTCGGTGGAGAAGTTGTCCATCTTCCGCTATTAAAAGAAAATGGATTTTTACCCCAACTGGATCAAATCGATCCGGAAGTGCTGAAAAAAGCCAAACTGCTCTATTTAAATTATCCAAACAACCCTACTGGCGCAGTGGCAACCAAAGAGTTTTTCGAAGAAGTTGTCGAATTTGCCAGGACCCATCAAATCATTGTTGTCCACGACGCAGCTTATGCCGCATTGATGTTTGACGGCGAAAAACCGCTTAGCTTTTTATCCGTACCTGGAGCAAAAGAAGTCGGCGTAGAGCTTCATTCATTATCCAAGTCTTTCAATATGACCGGTTGGAGAATAGGGTTTATTGCCGGAAATCCGAAATTGATCAAAGCATTCCAAACGGTAAAAGATAACAGCGATTCCGGTCAATTCATCCCTATTCAAAAGGCCGCAAGTTTTGCGTTATCCTATCCGGAAATAACGGAGGAAACGGCGAAAAAATATTCCCGCCGCCATGAATTGCTGGTGCAAATCCTTCAAGGATGCGGTTTTGAAGTGGAAAAACCGAAAGGCTCCTTTTACTTATATGCCGAAGCTCCAATCGGGGTGGCAGGAGGGCCAACATTCCAAACAGCGGAGGAATTTTCACAATACCTTATCCGGGAACATCTCATTTCAACCGTTCCGTGGGATGATGCGGGAAGTTTCATCAGATTTTCCGTCACCTTTGAAGCTGATTCAGAAGAAGAAGAGTTGCAAGTGATGAAGGAAATTGAAAGGCGCCTGAAAGGGGAAAAGTTCATTTTTAAAAGAAGGTGATGTAATGCTATTTACAAAAATGCATGGGTTAGGAAACAACTATATTTTTATCAATCTTTTGGAACACTCATTACAAGAAGAATTCCTTCCAACATTGGCAAGAAATCTTTCCAATGTGAGATTTGGCATTGGTTCTGATGGAATGATCCTTATCTGCGATTCCAAAGTGGCCGACTTCCGGATGCGAATTTTCAACGCGGACGGATCGGAAGGGAAAAATTGCGGCAACGGATTAAGATGTGTAGCGAAATATTTATATGATCATCAATTTGTGGATTCCGAGAGTTTTACAATTGAAACCCTCGGCGGAATTGTAGAAGTTCATATATCCGAAAAGAAAAAAGAAGTGGAATTTGTCACGGTTGATATGGGTGAACCAAAATTGCTGAAAGGAATGGTTCCAATGATTGGTGAACCCATGACGGTGACCATCGATGAACCGTTCACCATCGGCGGAGAACTCTATCATCTGACTTGCGTTTCAATGGGCAACCCCCACGCCATCATGTTTGTGGATAATGTCCATGATGTGCCCCTTGAAAAAATAGGTCCAATCATCGAACATTCCGACATCTTCCCGGAGAGGGTGAATGTAGGAATTGTAACAGTGAAGAAACCGAATGAACTCGACTATCGGGTTTGGGAAAGAGGATCAGGCATCACAATGGCTTGCGGTACAGGTGCTTGTGCAGCGGTTGTCGCAGCCACATTAAATAAAAAAATTGAGAAGAACCAAATTATTACTGTCCACCTGCCGGGAGGTGATTTAGAGATTCGTTGGGACGAAAATAACCATGTTTGGATGAGAGGAAGAGCAGAGTACATCTGCCATGGTGAAATCAAATTGGAAGATTTCATCAAAGAAAAGATGCCAAAAGCGTCTGGTCAATAAATTTGGATTTTAAATATGAGGAGGAATTATTCATGAGCAAAAATTATACAAAAGAAGACATTTTAAAAATGGCAGAACAGGAAAACGTACGCTATATCCGTTTACAATTCACGGATTTATTCGGAATCATTAAAAACGTTGAAGTTCCTTTAAGCCAATTGCCAAAAGCTTTGGATAACAAAATCATGTTTGACGGTTCTTCCATCGAAGGATTTGTAAGAATCGAAGAATCCGATATGTATCTGTATCCTGATTTAAACACATGGCTCATCTTCCCTTGGGAAACTGAACATGGGAAAGTTGCCCGTTTGATTTGTGACGTATATTTACCGGACGGCAATCCATTCCCTGGCGATCCTCGAAGCGTTCTGAAAAAAGTGCTAAAAGAAGCGAACGAACTTGGATTTACAGCAATGAACGTAGGTCCGGAACCGGAATTCTTCCTATTTAAAACAGATGCGAACGGCAATCCGACAATGGAATTGAACGACCAAGGCGGTTATTTCGATTTGGCGCCAACGGATCTTGGTGAAAACTGCCGACGCGACATCGTGCTAACATTGGAAGAAATGGGATTTGAAATCGAAGCCTCCCATCACGAAGTTGCCCCTGGTCAGCATGAAATTGATTTCAAATATGCCAATGCAGTAGAAGCGGCTGACCAAATTCAAACATTCAAATTAGTCGTGAAAAACATCGCGAGAAAACATGGATTACATGCCACATTCATGCCAAAACCTCTCTACGGAGTAAACGGTTCAGGAATGCACTGCCACCAATCTCTATTCCGCGGAAAAGAAAATGCCTTCTACGATGAAAACGATGAACTTGGTTTAAGTGAAACAGCGAAACAATATTTGGCAGGAATTTTGAAACATGCTTACAGTTTCGCAGCGATTACGAATCCAACAGTAAACTCATACAAACGTCTAGTTCCAGGTTATGAAGCACCATGTTATATTGCATGGTCCGGCAAAAACCGAAGCCCTCTTGTACGTGTTCCGGCAAGCCGTGGATTAAGTACCCGTATTGAATTGAGAAACCCGGATCCATCCGCAAACCCATATCTTGCATTAGCTGTAATGCTCGCAGCAGGTTTGGATGGCATCAAAAACAAATTGACTCTTTGCGATCCGGTAAACTCCAACATTTACACAATGGATGAACAACAATTGGATGACTTGAACATCAAAAGCCTTCCATCCAACTTGGAAGAAGCGATCAATGCATTGGAACAAAACGAAGTCATCAAAGCGGCACTTGGCGAACATATTACAACCCACTTCATTGAAGCAAAACGGATCGAGTGGGATGAATTCAGAATCAATGTGCATCCATGGGAACGTGAACGTTATATCACTCTATATTAAGGGGGACGATTTATGAAAAAAGTTGAAGTGATTACCCGTCCAGAAGTGTTCAAAGAATTAAGGGATAACTTATTTTCCATTGGAATCGGCGGCATGACCGTAACGGAAGCTGCCGGTTCCGGCAAACAAAAGGGAGTGGAAGGCTTATTCCGGGGTACTACCTTTGAAATAAGAGTTCTTCCAAAGTTGAAAATTGAAATGGTCATCGACGATGAGAAAGTGGAAGAAGTTGTGGAAGTGATTCAAAGAACTTGCAATACCGGATCGGTAGGTGATGGAAAAATCTTTATTATCCCTGTTGAAGAAGCGATCCGCATCCGTACAGGTGAACATGGAAAAGAAGCCATTATATAAGATGAGAGGAGTCGAGTTGAGATGAAGAAAAAAGTATTATCTATTTCGCCGTTATTATTGTTCGCTGCATTGCCAGCTTATGCGCAAGCGCCAACTGTCGAATCATTGGAATTGTCCATCAATCTCGTTTGGGTCATGTTAGGTGCAGTGTTGGTATTCTTCATGCATGCAGGTTTTACGTTGGTTGAAACCGGCTTTACGAGAGCGAAAAACTCATTGAACATCATCATGAAAAACTTCATAACAATCAGTATTGTTTCCATTTTATACTATTTTGTCGGATTTGGTTTCATGTTTGGCGATTCGGCGAACGGCATCATTGGAACAAATGGATTTTTATTATCCGGAAGGGAAGATATCGACTTTTTCGTCTTCCAGGCAATGTTTGCAGCAACTTCCATCACAATCATTTCGGGAGCGGTTGCTGAACGGATCAGAATCTCAAGCTATATCTTGATTGCTGTTGCAATGAGCGTCATCGTTTACCCGGTCATCGGCCATTGGATCTGGTCAGGTGATGGATGGCTTGCTCAACTTGGCTTTACAGATTTCGCCGGTTCAACAGTAGTGCATTTGACTGGTGCGATTGCGGCATTGACCGTTGTCATTTTCCTTGGACCACGTATCGGAAAATATACAGGCAAAAAAGTCAATGTGATTCCAGGCCACAACATTCCATTGGGAGCACTGGGTGTATTCGTACTTTGGTTAGGTTGGTTCGGTTTTAACGGTGCCAGCACCCTTGCGGCAGATACAACTTTGGTTCCACACGTGATTGCAACAACATTACTTTCGACTTCAGCCGCTTTTGTTACATCTGCCCTTTATACAAAAATCCGATTCGGAAAAATTGATCCTTCCATTTCATTAAACGGTGTTTTGGGCGGTTTGGTTGGGATCACGGCAGGTGCGGCGGATATCTCCATACTTGGATCCATTATTGTCGGATTCGTCTCAGGGATTTTATTGGTAGAAGGTGTCCGTTTCTTGGATACAAAAGTTCGAGTGGATGATCCGGTAGGTGCAATTGCGGTCCATGGTATTTGCGGTATTTGGGGAACACTTGCAATCGGTTTATTCTCGACTTCCAGCGGACTTTTCTACGGAGCAGGCGCTTCTCAATTGGGCATTCAGGCAATTGGTGTTTTAGCAGTCATTATCTATACAATGTTAATTGTCAGTGTAGTGACGGTCGTAATCAACTTCATTCTCCCAATCCGTGTATCAAGCCAAGATGAAATCGCAGGTCTCGATTATTCCGAACACGGCTCTTATGCATACGAATGGAGCCAAACATTGTTGGAAAGAGTGATCAATGGCAGTGAAGAAAAACCTGAACACGGTTTAGGATTGGCTGATCGATTGAACAACTTAACTAATGGAACGGTGAAAAGTAAAACTTCGTAAGAAATAGTGTAGTAAAAAACTTCCAAATAAGATGGAAAACCATCTTATTGGAAGTTTTTTTAATTTGGCTTTGTTAGATTAATCTGTTGATATTTGATAAAAACAAACAAACGTTCTATAATATAAGTAGGAACTTTTGTTTGGGGGTCTTACAATGACAATGACATTAAGAGAATTGATAGTTGAGATTAAAAAATTGAATTCGACAGAACAACATCGCTTGAAAGAATTCTTTATCAAATCCCTTATGTCATTTTCTGCAAGTGAACCTGTTTTTCAAGAAGTAACTGAACGGAAAAATAAAGATGGTTATACTTGCGTACATTGTGGTTCAAAACGAGTGGCTCGTTTTGGTAAATATACTGTAAAATTTGGGCAGAAAGAAGTTGAACGTCAGCGATACCGTTGTAAAGATTGTGGAAAAACATTCACCGATGTAACTGCAACACCATTGCATAGAACGCATAAACCTGAAAAATGGTTAGATTTTATTAAATGTATGTTAGAAGGTTATTCACTCCGTAAATCGGCAGAACTTATTGGTGATATTCATTACGTTACCTTGTTTTATTGGAGACATAAGGTGTTATCTGCATTAAAACAAATGGAATTTGAATCTTTTTCGGGGATTGTAGAGATGGATGAAACTTATTTTCTATACTCTGAAAAAGGTAAAAGAAACATTGAAGGGCGTAAACCTCGAAAACGTGGAGGTTCTTCGAAATTTCGAGGGATTAGTCACGAACAAGTTTGTGTTCTAATTGCAAGAGACCGTCAAAAATCTACCTATTCAGGAGTTCTTGGCAGAGGTCGTATTGTCAAAAGCCAATTAGATAAAGCAATTGGTTCAAAATTATCATCGAATAACACCCTATGTACAGATGCTTGGAGAACATTCTCTGCGTATGCCAAAACGAAGGGATTAGAACACTATCGCTTCAAGTCAGACGGGAAAGAACGAGTAAAAGGTCTATATCATATTCAAAACGTAAATAACTATCACAGCCGATTAAAAGGATGGATACAAAGATTTAATGGTGTGGCTACAAAATACCTCGACCATTATTTGAGTTGGTTTCAATTCTTAGATATAGTGAAGCATCGTTGTGACGATGTATCAATAAGCAAAATGATTATAGATAGCTGTTTATTACCAATCAATGAAACATATAAGTCATTAAGAACGTATCAATTATTATGAACCTTTGTATATACAAACACTGCCGAGATAAAGTAGTTCTCAAATGAAAAGAGAAGTTATGCTTATCAAATTTAGTGTTCAAAATATTTGAATCGAAAGGAAGTGTTTAATATCAACAAAGTAAAAACAATAGTTATTTGTTTATCCATTGTACTAATTATTTTACTCGGTATTATCTTTTTTGAATTTATTGTTTTGAGATTACTTGGATTACAATATAATTCAATTGGTTCTTTAGTGTTCTTCTTTGTTTTATATTTATTACTTGAAATACCTCTCTCATTAATATCAAATGCGATACCGAAAGCACTAAAATCTGTTGGTATAATTCAATCAAGTAAAGGGTTGTTATCATTTTTATTGGATACAGGATTGACATTTGCCTTAATTAATTTACTTGATACCTTTATGGCGAACATTAAGATAGAATGGCAAGGTGCTGTTATATTTTCAATAATTACTGGATTAATTAGTTGGAAATTAAGAGAGACGGATGAAGAACCACCAACGATTGATAGTGAAGAATTCAAAGAAATAGAAAAAAGATTTGATTTCAAAAAATAGGAGGAAACACTAAAGAATGGTGTTCCCTCTTTATTTTCCTATTTATCAACATTAAAATCTAACAGAGCCTTTAATTTATATCATTTTGTTTTTTGGGGTGAAAATGTCAAGACAGTTTGATTGAATAACGATCACATGGTCGAATACAGCAATAAGTTTTTTTACATTTGTAAAGTTTTGCAGATAAAGTATTTAGGCACTACCACCAATGGACCAATGGATAGTGCCTGAATTTGCTTAAATGGCGTTAAACGATTTGCTTAATTCAATGAAATAATCCAACGATTTCGGGTTGGCCATTGCACCCGGATTAATGGCTTTTCCGACCGGCATGCCAAGCAGAATTTTGCGGATTGGCACTTCTAATTTCTTTCCATTCAAAGTCTTTGGCACTTCCTCGACGACATGGATTTGATCCGGAACAAACCGGGGTGATAAGTTTTGCCGAATGGCATCCTTGATTTTTTGTGCAAATGCATCGTTGAATTGAGCCGGATCTTGCAAAACAATAAATAAGGCCAGGCAGGAAGGACGATCTCTATACTCCAGATCCACAACCAAACTGTCCAAAATTTCCGGGAAGGATTCTACAATTTTATAAATCTCGCTTGTCCCCATCCGTACACCGGAGCGGTTGATAGTTGCATCCGAACGGCCAAAAATGATGCAGCTTCCGTCTTCATTGATTTGAATCCAGTCCCCATGTCTCCAAACCTTTGGATAGGTGCTGAAGTAACTGTCCAAATAACGGCTGTAGTCCTCATCCCCCCAAAAATAGATCGGCATGGATGGCATCGGCTTTGTCACAACCAGTTCCCCCACAGAACCGATGATCGGATTGCCTTCCTCATCGTAGCTTTCCACTTTGGCCCCCAATGAGCGGGAAGGAATGATGCCTGCCCTTACCGGCAGCGTGATATTTCCTCCGACGAATCCGGTGCAAACGTCGGTTCCTCCGCTGATGGAAACAAGCAAGATGTCATCTTTAACAGATTCATAAACCCATTTGAAGCTGTTGGCTGATAAAGGCGAAGCGGTTGATAAAACGGCGCGCAATTTTGGGAACTTAAAATGGCTGTTTGGTTTAAAGTTATGTTTGATGCAAACATCGATAAATGGAGCGCTTGTCCCAAATACGGTGATTCCCGCTTCTTCCGCAAACGCCCACAAGGCGGAGAGATCCGGATAGCTTGGGCTGCCATCATATAAAACAATGGTGCTGCCCACAATCAATCCGCTGACGAGCATGTTCCACATCATCCAGCCGGTTGTCGTAAACCAGAAGAAACGATCCTCTTTCCCTAAATCCGCTTCGATTTGCAGGGTTTTGATATGCTCGATAATATTGCCGCCATGGGAATGGACGATCGGTTTCGGTAATCCTGTCGTCCCGGAAGAATATAAAATCCAAAGAGGATGGTTGAATTCCACTTGTTCATATTCCAGTTCAGAAGATTTCTCTTTCACTGCATCCATCCAATGAACGGTTTTTGGGGACTTGAGTTCAGGTTGTTCCCCGACATGATGGATGATGATGGAATGTTCGATGGATGGGATTTCATCCAATAAATGATGGATGGTATCCAGCTTGTCATATACCTTTCCGTTATATTGATAACCATTCACGGCGATGAGGAGCTTCGGTTCAATTTGTTTAAAACGGTCAACGACGCTGTTTAGACCAAAATCCGGCGATGCCACCGACCAGATGGCCCCGATGCTAGCACAAGCCAAAAAGCTGACAACCGTTTCAGGGATGTTTGGAGAATAGGCAACGACCCGATCGCCTTTTTGAATTCCGATTTTTTTCATATAGTCCGACAGAGCCGCCACATCTTCGTAAAGCTGATTCCACGAGATGGATTGGGCTGGTTGGTTTTCGGATTTATAAATGATGGCCGGACCCGGCAGTCCCTTATGTCGAAAAACTTGTTCCGTATAATTCAAATGGGCATTTCGAAACCATTTGTAATAAGGCATTTGATCGCCTGTCAAAATGGAATCGTAAGGTTTGCTGTAGACAATGTTCCCATATTCCCAAATGGATTTCCAAAAAGCTTCTGTTTCGGTTGTGGACCATTCCCATAATGCTTGATGGGAATCAAATTGAAGACCGTAATTTTCTTTCAGCCACCGTTTGTAGCGGCTGATTTCACTGTTTTGAACGGTGTTTTCATCCGCCTTGTAAAGCAGTGTTCCTTCCAATATTGCGACCATACGTACCATCCTTTCAAGAAACTCATAAATTTATTTTATAGAAAAACATGATGGGGCCAAACTGATAGATTTTAATATATTAAAGTAAATATGAAAGGTGAAAATGAATAATTCTCATTTGCGAAGGATTTTTATGCATGATTTCAAGTCAGTTTTGAAGGAAAATCATCCTTAAGAAAGTATTTCTATAAAAGGGTTTGTATTTTCCGGATTTAGGGAATATACTCCATATATAAATTTTAGTTTTCTAATAGGAATAGTTTAATAGGGGTGATGGGATTGAAAAGCGATTTTAAACAATTAATTCATGATATAGAAGAATCCTACAGTGAAACAGTCGAATGGCGCCGCCACTTGCACCAACATCCGGAGTTGTCATTTGAAGAATATGAGACGAGCAAATTTATTGCGGAAAAGTTGGAGGAATTCGGTTTGACCGTTCATAGAAATGTCGGGGGTACCGGGGTAATCGCCAAAATCGAGGGGGCAGAGCCTGGAAAAACCATTGCCTTCCGGGCAGATTTTGATGCATTGCCGATCCAAGACTTAAAATCTGTAAGTTATGCTTCCAAAATTGAAGGGGTCTCCCATGCTTGCGGACATGACGGCCATACAGCGGCTCTTTTGGGCTTTGCCAAAAACATTTTGAAGTACAAACATCTTTTAAAAGGCAACATTCTTTTTGTTTTCCAACATGCAGAGGAAAAACCGCCAGGCGGTGCGAAAGACATGATTGCTCAAAATATATTGGAGGATGTTGATTATGTATTTGCCGCCCATTTGGATTCTTCATTGGATGTCGGCAAGGTTGCCATAGGCTCAGGATACAAAATGGCTGCCGTGGATCAATTTAAAATCCATCTGAAAGGTCTTGGTGGCCATGGAGGACGTCCAAATGAAGCCAATGATGCATTGGTGGCCGGTGCGGAATTGGTGGGAAGTCTGCAAAAAATAGTGAGCCGCAATGTCGATCCATTGCAACCCGCCGTGGTAACAGTGGGCAGATTCCATTCAGGAACAGCTTTCAATGTGATTGCGGAAAGGGCATATTTGGAAGGCACTGTCCGAACATATGATGCAACCGTGCGCAGTTATGTGGAGGAACGGATTGAACAAATTACAAAGGGCATTTCTTTAGCCCATCAAATTCAATATGAAATCGAGTACTTGCATGGCTATCCGGCCCTTTACAATGACGAAAAGCAAACTGAAAAGGTGAAACATTCATTGATAAGCGGACTTGGGATGGATGCCGTTGTGGACCTGAAAGCTTCCATGGGTGCCGAGGATTTTGCTTATTTCCTGTTGGAAAGACCGGGGACTTACTTTAAAGTAGGGGCAAGAAATGAACGAAAAGAAACCCAATTTCCCCATCATCACGGCAACTTTGATATTGATGAAAGGGCGTTGACGATCATACAAAAGGCGTTCGCTTATATTGCTCGTGAATATATAATGGATATAAATGGTTGATGCGGTTTCAAGTGAATCAAATATAAAAGGGGAAATCCATTCAATGCATATTTTTTAGAACAATTTATGGTAGGCATGAGATTCAATTCTTCTGCTTTTATTTGAGATCTTTGTTCCAAATGAAAAATATTATCAATTTGTGGCGATTTTTTGTATAATTCAAGGTATGACTATGACATAGAAAGGAAAAGCGGATGTTAAAGCAATTTTTTTCCTATTATAAACCCCATAAACGATTGTTTATCATCGACTTTTCATGTGCCGTATTGGTCGCCGTTTTAGATTTGTTTTTCCCGATTGCGGTGCAGTGGTTCATCGATACCTTATTGCCTGAAGGCGACTGGGGAAAAATCGTGCAGGTGAGCGCACTTTTGCTCCTTGTATATCTTTTGAGCACCTTCATGAACTTTGTGGTCAACTATTTGGGGCATAAACTGGGGATCAATATCGAAACCGACATGCGCCGGGATTTGTTCAATCATATCCAAAAACAAAGCTTCAAGTTTTTTGACAATACAAAAACCGGCCACATCATGAGCCGCATCACGAACGATTTGTTTGACATCGGGGAATTTGCCCACCACGGGCCTGAAGATTTCTTCATTGCCATCATGACTTTCATCGGCGCCTTTGTGATCATGTTCCAGATCAATCCGACGTTGGCGTTGATCGCGCTGATCTTCATGCCGTTTTTGATTTGGCTCGTTACATACTGCAACACGAAAATGAACAACGCATGGAAAGAAATGTACAGCAAAATTGCCGATGTCAATGCCAGAGTGGAAGACAGCGTTTCAGGCATCCGTGTGGTGAAGGCATTTACAAATGAAGAATTCGAAATGAAGCGCTTCCGTAAGCAAAACAGCTTTTTCCGTTCAGCGAAACTTTATGCCTATAAAGTCATGGCCGGAACCCACTCCAGCATTTACTTTATGACGCGGCTGCTCACATTGGTCATTTTGGTGGTCGGCGCCTGGTTAAGCTACAACGGCACATTATCCTACGGTGAATTGGTAAGTTTCGTCTTATACACAAACGTATTAATCAAACCGGTGGATAAAATCAGTGCGCTGTTGGAACTTTATCCAAAAGGAATGGCGGGCTTCAAACGTTTCCGGGAATTGCTCATGCAGGAACCTGAAATCAGGGACCGGGAAAATGCCATTGCCGTCCCTCATTTGGAAGGGAATATTTCATTTAAGAAGGTATCCTTCCAATATGATGAGACAAAACCCGTATTGAGCAATGTTTCCTTTGATATTAAGGCAGGGCAGACCATTGCCTTTGTCGGCCCATCGGGAGCAGGGAAGACTACGATTTGTTCACTGATTCCCCGCTTCTATGACGTAAATGGAGGGGCGATTACCATTGACGGAATCGATGTGCGGGACATGACGCAAAAATCATTGCGGGAACAAATCGGCATTGTGCAGCAGGATGTGTTTCTGTTTACCGGAACAATCCGGGAAAATATCGAATATGGCCGATTGGGGGCAAGCTTTGAGGAGATCAAAGCGGCTGCAGAAAAGGCCCATTTGAAGGAATTCATTGAATCGCTTCCGGACGGGTATGACACGCAAATCGGCGAGCGCGGCTTGAAATTGTCGGGTGGACAAAAGCAGCGTCTTGCCATTGCGCGGATGTTTTTGAAAAATCCGCCCATCCTGATTTTGGATGAGGCCACTTCTGCGCTCGATACGGAAACGGAAATGATGATTCAAAAATCGTTGAACGAGCTGTCCAAAAACCGTACCACATTGGTCATTGCCCATCGCCTCGCAACGATTCGCAATGCGGATAAAATATTCGTTGTAACGGACAACGGCATTGAAGAACAGGGAACGTATGAGGAGCTCTTGGCTTTAAACGGCGTCTTTGCCAACCTGCACAACGCGCAATTCAAGAAAGTCGAAGAAATGTTTTCACTATGATTTGTAATCGCAAGCCATTTTAATGAACTTGGCTGAAAAAAATGAAGTAAAACCAAATTGTTATAGCAATCAAAGAGGCTGGGACAAAAGATAAAAAACACCATTTTCTCCCGTGAGAAAATGGTGTTTTTTTAATAATTGAAGAAAATTGATTTCCGTTCCGGGGACGCTTTCCGCGGGCCCGGCTCGAGCCTCCTCGGAGCTCAATCCTTCGCTCCTGCGGGGTCTCGAGAGGGCTCGTCGCAGGAAAGCTTTTGCTTTGCGACTAAGCGTGCGCGACAGAAACTCGCCCCGTCACTTCAATCAATTTTCTGTGATATCGATTTTTTACAAAAAAACCTTTTTGCAGCTCGTTCATTTTATTAGTTATGTCCCAGCCTCTTTGATTTAGGGAAAGTCATTCATGCAGAATATTGAAAATAATCCTATCTGCTCATTTCAGTTATGGATCATGTCAATAGTCTATGGCTCACTGACGCTTCTTCGTTTTCTTATTGTTATATCTTTCTTCCGGCGTCAAAGGTTCATTGGCCAATTCATGATCAAATTCCCTTGATAAATTTTTTCTTACCGCTTGTTCGTCGCTAAAGTTTCCGCTTAAATTTTTCTTTTCCCTGTTGCTCATTTTTTACACCTCCGTGAAATTAGTTTGCCTCGGGTTGCCCTCAATATGTATCATTATCGGTTCTTTGTTTTGATGTTTTTTTTAGCGACATTTACTTGGTTAAAATCCTATATATGATTTTTGATGTTGATAATGCCTTCTAAAAATCCATTACTGAGTGTATAAAGGAACTTTGGTTTTCTTTTATACACTCTGTTTTTGATTTGTTCGTTCAACCATCATTGGTAGTTAAAATAATACATTTTTTATTATTTTCTTAATTTTAAAAATATATTGACAACGTTTGTGGGAATTGATAATCTATTAATCAAATAATCAAATAGTGATAATTTATTATCATTATTTGATAAATGGAGGTGTATGTATTGGGGAAAATAGTTGCAAAACGGGGCAGTGAGCTGCGCTGTAAAAGTTGGAGACAGGAAGCTCTGCTGCGGTTATTGGAAAATGTTCTAGAAAATGGTGAAAATCAAGACGAATTGATCGTATATGCTTCATTGGGAAAAGCAGCAAGAAATTGGCCATCTTATCATGCCATTGTGGATACCTTACAAAATCTTGAGGAAGATGAGACATTAGTCATCCAATCCGGTAAACCGATTGGTGTATTTAAAACTCATCCATACGCCCCGATTGTTGTGATGGCCAACTGCAACATAGTCGGCAAATGGGCAACGAGTGAGAATTTTTATGATTTGCAAGACAAAGGGTTAATCTGCTGGGGAGGTTTAACGGCAGGGGCTTGGCAATATATCGGTTCCCAGGGTGTGATTCAAGGTACATACGAAATATTCCAAACCATTGCCAGAAAACACTTTGATGGCAGTTTGAAAGGCCGTTTCATCTTAACAGCCGGTCTGGGGGGAATGGGAGGTGCCCAACCTCTGGCGGGAGTAATGGCTGATGCGGCGATATTAGTTGTCGAAGTGGATGAAGAACGGATCAATAAACGAATCGAACACGGATACCTTCAAAAGAAAACGGATAATTTGGATCAAGCATTACAGTGGATTGACGAAGCGAAATCATCAGGAGAAAGCATATCCGTGGGATTGCTTGGAAATGCAGCGGATATTTATCCTGAAATTTTGAGCCGTGGCATTGTACCGGATATTGTTTCAGATCAAACAGCCGCCCATGACCTCGTCTATGGATATATTCCACAAGGATATACAGTTGAAGAAGTTAAACAGTTAAGAAAAACAAATCCTGAACAATTGGCGGAAGATTCGTTGGCATCCATTGCAACGGAAGTTCGCGCGATGCTGGAATTCAAAAACCGCGGTTCTATTGTATTTGATAATGGGAATAACATTCGCTCACAAGCTTTTAAAGCGGGAGTGGAGGAAGCATTTGAGATTGATATTTTCACAGAAGCGTTTTTGCGGCCATTATTCGCGAAAGCCATCGGTCCTTTCCGTTGGATTGCATTATCGGGAAATCCGGAAGATATTCGAACAATCGATCAATACATATTGGAGAATTTTGCAGATAATCAGATCGCTTCAAACTGGATTAAACTTGCCAATCAATATGTTCCATTTGAAGGGCTCCCCGCCAGAATCGGTTGGTTTGGCCATGGTGAACGCACAGAACTTGCATTGGCAGTAAATAAGATGGTGAGAGAAGGAAAACTATCTGGACCGATCGCATTTTCAAGAGACCATCTGGATGCAGGTGCAATGGCCCATCCGAACATTATGACGGAACGGATGAAAGACGGCAGTGACGCAATTTCAGATTGGCCCCTAATCAATGCAATGCTGAATTGTTCATCTATGGCGGATTTAGTCGTTATTCATTCCGGCGGTGGAGGGTATGCCGGCTATATGACAAGTGCCGGAGTGACACTGGTTGCCGATGGAACGGAAGCGGCGGATATGAGATTGAAATATACATTGGATAACGATACAGGATTGGGAGTGCTTCGCTACGCGGATGCAGGTTATGAGGAAGCGTTGGAAGAAGTGGAGAAAAAGAATATTAGAAGAATTAATCTGGAACATTACAAAAAATAAAGGAAGTGGATACTGTGAGAGAATTAACTTATGATGATGTAATCGCAGCGGTAAAAGGAGGTTCGGTCTATGCTTCCGGCGGTGGGGGCTGGGTGGACCATGGATTAGAAATCGGAAGGGCTGCAATCACCATTGGAAAACCGAAATTAGTCTCTGTAGATGAAATTCCCGATGACGCAATCATTGTTACGGCGACAGCAATTGGCGCTCCGGCAGGGACGACGGATTGGCAAATGCTTGGAAAAGATTACATTAAAGCTGTCCAACTTCTTCAAGAAACACTCGGGAAAAAAATCTATGGATTAATGACACCGCAAAACGGGATGTCAAGCAGCATCAATGGTTGGCTGCCTGCTGCTGCATTAGACATGGTGGTGGTGGATGCAACGGGCGATATTCGTGCACATCCAACAGGGAAAATGGGATCATTAGGATTGGGAAATTCAACAGATTATGAAACGATTCAAGTGGTGGTTGGAGGCAAAGCGGAAACTGGTTCATATATTGAGCTCGTTGTGAAAGGCACTCCTGCAAAGACTTCCAAAATATTGAGAACTGCTTCAGATATGTCGGGAGGATTTATTGCGGCTGCAAGACATCCATTACCAGCCAAGTATATTAAGGAGAATGCAGCAATTGGCGGTATCAGCAAAGCGTTGGAATTGGGCTATGCAATAATGGAAGCCGAACCAAATGGCGCTGGTGCGGTCATTGAAGCGATTTGCAATAAAACAAATGGCACAATTTTAGGAAGTGGAAAAGTATTGAAGAAGACGGTTCAATATTCGGGAGCATTTGATATAGGGACAATCACCGTTGAATCCGAGGAACATGGGGAACTGATTCTTCATGTAATGAATGAGTATATGGCTGTGGATACAAAATCAGGTCAACGTTTAGCGACATTCCCGGATGTAATTACCACTTTATCTGTAGAAACCGGCGCGCCTATCAGTGTAGGAAATGTAGTCGAAGGAATGGAAATAGCTGTATTCAGCATCAATAAACAATTTATCCCGCTAAGTGCAAGTGTGAAAGATCCGACCGTATATCCTGAAGTTGAAGAGGCGCTGGGAATTAATTTAGTAGATTATGTTTTTGATAAAGTCAAATAAAAATGGGCAACAGGGGATGAAAATGAGTAATAGTACACAAACATTAAAACGCGGACTAGATATTTTATTTGTACTCGCAGAGGCGGGGACAACATTATCTGTTAGTGAAATTGCTGAAAAAGTGAACATTCCGGAAAGTACAGCATATCGGCTATTACAAACATTGGAAAAACTTGGGGTTGTTGAAAGAAGAGAAAAAGGACGGATCGGTTTGGGAATGAAAATCCTTTACTTGGCGAATAGTTTAGCGAAGCAAATTGATCTTCGTTTAAACGAAATCGCTAAACCGATTATGAAAAAATTGACGGAAGAGACAAATGAAACAACGGTATTAACGATTCGTTCCGGATTCGAAGTGATATGCATAGAGAGTTGCTCAAGTACCCGGTTGATTCGTTTTGTAGTGGAGAATGGCAAATTATTGCCACTCCACCAAGGAGCCTCAGGCAAAGCCATCCTCGCTTTTGAAAGCGAACAAATTATAAATGAAGTCATGAAGAACATAGAAGATGAAAATCATAGGAAAACGCTGCTTGAGGAATTAAATAAGATCCGAATGGATGGATATTGTACAACTTTTAGTGAGGTAGATAAAGATATATTCGGCGTTGGGGCACCAATCTTCGATAACAATGGAAAAGTGATTGCCAGTTTAACCGTTGCCGGACCGATCGACCGTTGGGAAGAACATTCAAAGACCGGTGTGATTAAAGCGGTTGTAGACAGTGCAGATGAAATTACAAAGTTGTTAATCGATTTGATTTAAAAATTAATAAAGTCAGTAGGTTGATAAATATGAGTGAATATTTTGATCTTATTATACAAGGGAATATCGTTCAGGATGACACGGTTGTCCATAACGGTGTTGTAGCAATCCGGGATGGAAAAATTGTGGATATATTTGACCGCATCGGGAATTTAAATGCAAAAGAAGTGATTCAAGCAAATGACTGTTATGTTTTACCTGGTGCAATAGATGCCCATGTCCATTGTTATAGTTCAGTTGACGAAGGTTTTACGACGGCGAGTGAGTCTGCGGCGGCAGGAGGGGTTACAACCATCATTGAAATGCCCTATGATGCACCGGGTTTAATTGGGACAGAAGAACTTTTCGTAAAGAAAAAGGAACAACTCGAATCCCAATCCATTGTGGACATGGCACTTTTGGCTACCATAAAACCGGAAAATGGGTTGGATCAAATACCGCTTTTGGCAAAACAAGGCGCTTGCGGGTTTAAATTGTCTATGTTCAATACCGACCCCAATAGATTTCCAAGAATCAATGATGCATTGTTATATGATGTATTTTCGGAAGTTGCGAAAACCGGATTACCGGTGGGGGTCCATGCGGAAAATGATGAAATTGTTCGCGGTTTTATAAAAAAATATGAAATTTTGGGAGAGAAAGATCCGCGATCCCATGCTTGGAGCCGTCCAAAATTTGCGGAATCGATTGCCGTACTGACAGCGATGGAACTGGCGTATTGGACAGGTGTTCATTTGCACATTTATCACTGCACATTTCCTCGCATTTTTGAACTGGTTGAATACTTCAAGGGTATGGGAACGAATATAACGGCGGAAACTTGCACCCATTATTTGACTTTAACGGAAGAGGATATGCTTACTTTAAAGGCAAAAGCGAAAATCAATCCGCCCCTCCGTTCAAAAGAGGATGCAGACGGTCTCTGGAAGCAACTTAAAAACGGAATGATTGACATTGTCACGTCCGATCATGCTCCATGGACAATTGATAAAAAGAATCGTTCGAATATTTTTGAAAATGCATCAGGTGCTCCAGGAGTGGAAGTGTTATTGCCCATTTTATATGGAGAAGGGGTAGCCAAAGGCAAAATTTCAATCATCGATTTGGTGAATCTATTAAGCAAAAAACCTGCCGAGATTTTTGGTTTATCTTCACAAAAAGGCAAACTTGAAAAAGGAATGGATGCAGATATTGTCGTTCTTGACCCGAATCAATCTTGGATATTGGATGAGACAAAACAGCATTCAAGTGCAGGATGGAGCCCATATCATCATAAACGGATGCAAGGAAAAATTACCCATACGTTTGTCAGAGGAAACTTGGTCTATGACGGTGAGGATGTAGTTGGAAAACCTGGTGATGGGCAATTTATATTTGCAAAACATTAATCTATTTTTGTTGAACTGAAGGGGTGAGAATTTGATAGATTCAGATTTGCAACAAAGCATACAAAGAATTGAACAAGACATTCTGACAGTCGCTACTTTTGTGGATAAAACCCAACCAGGTTGGACAAGAAGACCTTTCACGACTTGGTATTTTGAGGCAAGAGAATGGCTGATGGAACAAATGCGTTCCTTAAACATGGAAGTTTCCATTGACTCAGCTTCCAATGTCATTGGAGTGTTAAAGGGAAAAAATCCATCCTTGCCACCCATTATGATCGGATCCCATTTGGATACTGTATCTGGAGGCGGACGATTTGATGGAATCATTGGCGTCTTGGGAGGATTGGAAGTTGTTCGCCTGTTGAAAGAACAGGGGATAGAACTCCAACATACTTTGGAGATTGTTGATTTTACAGCGGAAGAACCTAGTGAATTTGGAATTTCAACAATCGGAAGCCGGGGAATGGTTGGCAATCTCACAAAGGAAATGCTGGCAAGACGTGATCCAAATGGATGTACTTTAGCGGAAGCCATCGAAAAAGCGGGTGGAAATCCAGAAGAAATCGATAAAAAAGCAAGAAAAAAGGGTGAGGTCGCCCTGTATTTGGAAATGCATATTGAACAGGGACCCGTTCTCGAAGAAACGGATCATAAGCTCGGGATTGTCACAGGAATTGTGGGCATTCATCGTTATCGGATAACGGTGGAGGGAAAACCGAATCACGCGGGGACTACCCCTATGAATATGCGGCAAGATGCTCTCACAAGTTCTTCCGAATTGATATTGAAATTGGAAGAGCTTTGCAAGAAACCATACGATGAAGCGGTAGTAGGCACAGTTGGGAAGTTATTCGTTCTACCTAATGCGGCAAACGTGATTCCTGGAAAAGTGATTTTTGAATTCGAAGTAAGGTCCATTGAAACCCTATTAATAGAACAAATAATCTCAGAATTAATTAGTTTTTCCAATATTGTTTCCAATGAAAGAAATGTAAACATTGCATTTGATTGTTTATCGAAATCAGAACCGATAAGAGTGGAACCTTTTATCCAAAAAGTCATTGAAGAGTCGTGCCAAGAGGTGGGTCCATCAATAAAATTGCCGAGTGGTGCAGGACATGATGCTAATCAGTTGGCGACAATTGCGCCCATTGGAATGATTTTTGTTCCGAGCCGTGATGGCAGAAGCCATTGTCCGGAGGAATGGACCGATTTTCAGGATATCGCTTTAGGCGTACAAGCGCTGTTGCGATCAGTGATTGAGTTCGATTTATCGCTATAACCACGATTGAAATGCTTCTTGATTTGGAATTATCGTGATTCTCTGGAACCATACGGACGAGTATCTAAAGGAATAATGGGTTTGTCATGGCGAATGTTTTTTAATGTTAAATATAAGTAATCCAATTAGAAAAATTAATTAATTTGAGTTTAAGAAATGAGTGACAGTTTATGGAAACAGTCCAAAAAGCATGGAACTACATTCAACAAAATCCGGAAAAATTTATGGAAGCTTTTCAAGAGCATTTAATTTTAAGCATCATTGCATTGTTGATTGCCATGATTATCGGTATTACAATCGGCATCATCTGTGCAAAAAATGAAAAAATCTCAAGTATCATCATGGGGATTTTTAACTCATTGCGGGTGATTCCAAGTCTGGCCATCTTAATTATTGTATTACCGATCATGGGAACCGGTTTTTATCCGGCGCTGGTAGCTTTAACCGTTTTGGCTTGTCCACCGATCATCATCAATACTTTTACCGGATTTCGGGAGATTGATCGTTCGGTTATTGAAGCGGCATCTGGAATGGGGATGAATGAAAAGCAAATTTTAAGGAAAATTGAATTTCCTTTGGCATTGCCGATCATCATAGCCGGTTGCAGAACAGCCGCTGTCGAAGTAGTAGCAAGTGCAACCCTTGCAGCCTTTATTGGAGGAGGTGGTTTAGGTACATTTATCATCAATGGACTTGGAATGTATAATATCCCATTACTGTTAGTAGGTGCTATTCCGGTTGCATTATTGGCGATTCTTTCCGAAGTATCCTTTGCAACCACAGAAAAATTCTTTACACGTTATTTAAGAGATTAAATGAAGGGATGTTAAAAAATGAAAAAATATTTAAAATTATTGGGCTTATTAGTGTTGGTAATAGCGATGTTGGCAGCTTGCGGTGATGAATCTTCAGATGGTTCAAATGCTTCGACAGATGAGGAAAAACCTTTGATCAAAGTCGGCTCGAAAAACTTTACGGAATCGCTGATTTTAGGTGAAATGTACTCACTTGCTCTGGAAAATGCCGGATATAAAGTGGAAAGAAAATTAAATCTCGGCGGAACAATGGTTGCCCACGAAAGTTTAAAAAACGGAGATATCGATATGTATCCTGAGTACACAGGAACGGGTTTAATCAACATTTTGGAACAGGAACCAAAATCAGACCCGCAGGAAGTATATGATATTGTTTCCAAAGAATATAAAGATAAATTTAATTTGGTATGGCTTGAACCAACAGATGCAAATGACTCCCAAGGATTAGTGACAACAAAGAAAGTTGCAGAAAAATATGATCTTTATACAATCTCCAAACTTGCGGAATTGGCACCTAAATTAAGAATGGCGGCTGTTCCGGAGTTTACTGAAAGGGAAGACGGGCTCATCGGTTTACAGAAACATTATGGCGGCATGGAATTTAAATCCCTTGAACTATATGATTACGGTATTAAATATCGTGTGATTTTGAATGATGAAGCGGATGTAACAGTTGGTTTCACAACAGATGGAGATTTAACGAATCCGGATTTGGTTCTGCTCGAAGATGACAAAAGCTTCTGGCCTCCATATTATGTTGCACCAGTCATTCGCAATGAAATCTTGGAAAAAGATTCGAAAGTTGCTGATGTATTAAATGAAGTATCCAAACTTTTAAATGATGAAGTTGTTCAAAAATTAAATGCAGAGGTTGATATCGACAAACGGGAATACGCTGAAGTGGCCAAAGATTTTCTGGTTGAACAAGGAATCATTAAAAAGTAAGGAAATATCGTAAATCGCCCCTCAAAAAATATCATTTGGGCTGTGTTCATACATAGTGTCTGGTCCTAGCAGGAAAATACATAGAGTGAATATACACCGACAGCTATTTGATAAACACAGCCTATTTTTTATTAAAGGAGTTGTTCCGTATATGTCTGGTTCAATTATCGAATTTCAACAAGTCAGCAAAACCTTTCCAAATGCAAAAAGACCTGCTGTTTATGAAACAGATCTAAAGATAGAAGAAGGAACTTTTGTAACGATTTTAGGAACTTCCGGATCCGGGAAAACAACACTTTTGAAAATGGTAAATCGAATTCATGAACCTTCAACGGGGAATATTTTTGTGCAAGGCGAAAACACATCAAAAGTGTCAGTTACAGAATTAAGAAGAAAAATCGGTTATGTCATTCAACAGATCGGATTGTTTCCGCATATGACCATTGAAGAAAATATTGCGACGGTACCAAAAATTTTAAAATGGGATCCTAAGAAAATCAGTGAGCGGATTGATTTTCTTCTTGAACTGGTTCACTTGCCGCCAAATGAGTACCGAAAAAGATATCCCCGGCAATTATCAGGTGGCCAGCAACAACGGGTGGGAATCGCACGGGCAATGGCTAGTGACCCGGAAATCTTATTAATGGATGAACCGTTCGGCGCCATTGATGCCATTACTCGTTCAAAGCTTCAAGATGAATTAATTTCAATCCAAAAAAAATTAAAGAAAACCGTTCTTTTCGTTACCCATGATATTAATGAAGCCTTAAAGCTTGGAGATAAAATCATTGTAATGGATCAAGGGCGTGTTCAACAGTATGATACACCTTTAAATATTTTATTGAATCCTGCAAATGAATTTGTCAGCCGTTTGGTTCAGTCGGAAGATATTATTCAATTATTCAGCATGCTTCAAGCGGAAAATGTCATGGTTCCACTGGACAAAGTGAAATTAAATAATCCCAAAGTTGTTAAGCGCCATGATGATTTGAAGGGAATCTTGACGTTATTTTTAAATTCCGATATTGACGGTATCATTGTGGAGAATGAAAATCATCAGCCGGTTGGTGCGATTACTTTTGAACAATTAAAGTTAAATAAATCTATAAAGCAAGTGGTGGTTCCGTCATGATAATAGAGTATATTACTAAATATTACGATCATATTTTTTCACTATTTTTAGATCATTTCACAATCATGGTCATTTCGTTAGGCATCGCTTTAGCCATCGCTTTGCCGGTCGGATTTTTTCTAACAAAATTCAAATGGCTATCCGTACCGATTTTATCTGTTTTAGGAATAATTTATGCAATACCGAGCATGGCACTGTTTGCCTTGTTAATTCCAATTGCAGGGCTTGGAATGAAGCCGGCCATCATCGCCTTGGTCGCATATAACCAAATCATTTTGGTACGAAATGTGATGGTCGGGTTTCAGTCCATCAATCCATCGATTGTTGAAGCAGGTAAAGGAATGGGGCTTAATTCGATGCAACTTTTTTGGAAAATCCAGCTTCCGTTAGCCCTCCCGGTGATTATCGCTGGAATCCGAATTGCCACAATTTCCACTATTGCGATTGCGACAATCGCTGCCTGGATCAATGCTGGCGGTTTAGGTGTACTGTTGTTTGAAGGGCTTTACCAAAATGCATCACATAAAATTATTATAGGGACCGTCTTAGTGGCTGCACTTGCATTAGCAATGAACTATTTGTTATTGAAAATTGAAAATAAAGCGGCTTTAAAAGCGCGTGGGGAATCATAACCTTGGCATTGATAGGAGATTGACAAGATGTACAAAACATTAGTGCTGGATGGAAAATCATTGACAATTGAAGAGATTGTCCAAGTTGCCCGGAATGAAAGGAAAGTGGCCATCAGCGATGAAGCGTTGGAAAAATTAAAAAAGGGCAGGAAAATGGTTCAACAATGGATCGATAATGATGCGCCGGTTTATGGATTGAACCGTGGGGTCGGTTTGAATAAAGACCGATTGGTGGAAAAAGAAAGATTTTCCCAATATAACCGGAATTTATTGTTGTCCCATTCGATCGGAGTTGGACCGGAAACAACCATTGAAGATGTACGGGCAGCCATGCTTGCCCGATTAAATACATTACTTGTTGGCTGTACGGGCATACAGCCGGAAATAGCGCAAATGTATGAAACCTTTCTGAATTGCGGAATCACCCCGGTCATTCCCAGCCGTGGAACCGTTGGGTTAGCGGATATCGGAATCCTATCCCATATCGGCTTGGCAATGATTGGGGAAGGTGAAGTATATTATAAAGGGAATCGGGTCCCTGTGATGGAGGCGTTTAAGGAAGAGAAACTGTCTCCAATGATTCTCGGACCCAAAGATGGCTTGGCCATTGTCAGCTCCAATGCATATTCGGCCGGGATGGCAGCGATTCTTTTGCAAGATTTAGATGATTTCATTGAAATGGCAGACGCCATTTATAGTTTATCGTTGGAAGGATTAGATGGAAATTTGGATCCCCTTGATGAATCCGTATTAAAATTCCGTCCTTTTAATGGTCAAATGAAAAGTGCCGATCGGGTCCGAAAGTTTTTGCGGAACAGTTATTTATGGAATCGGAAAGAAAAAACTTCCATTCAAGATCCACTCAGTTTTCGTGGCGGATTTACCGTGCATGGTGCTGCATTGGACAGTTTGGAATATGTGAAAGGATTATTGACCATTCAGTTAAATTCATCGGATGATAATCCTTGTTTAATAGTGGAAGAAGAACGTATTGTACATACTGCAAATTTTGAGGTCATCACACTTGTATTCGCTTTGGAAATGGTTGGACTCGCATTAACCCATGTATCAAGAAACAGCTGTTTTAGAACCATTAAGTTGGCAAACCCTGCGTTTACAAATTTAACAAGATTTTTATCACCAGATGAAGAGCAGGTGATTGCTTTCAGTACGATTCAGAAAACCTTTTCAGCGTTGGATGCGGAAATCCGGCATTTATCAAATCCGGTTGTTTCGGATTATTTCCCATTGGCAGGCGACATTGAAGATCACGCCACAAATTCGGCTTTAGTCATTCAAAAGTTAAGAAAAATGCTCGACAACCTTTATTACATCGTTGGGATTGAGGCGATTCATGCTGCTCAAGCCGTTGATTTAAGGAAAGGTGCAAAATTGGGTGTCGGAACGGGTGCGGTATATGAAATGATTCGTGAGCAAATTCCATTTTTGGACAAAGACCGAAACTTATCCATAGATATAGAGTGGGCTTACCAATTAGTAAAGTCAAAAAGACTGCTTAAACATATTCAAAAAGCGATTGAAAGTTAAATAGGCTTTTTGCCGAGCCCACTGCCACCTTTCATTATTATATTTTTCTTCCGGCGTCAAAGGTTCGTTTGCCAGACCTTGGTCAAACTCCCTTGGCCATTTTTTCTGCCCTCTCGTTTTCCGCCATAGTTGCCGCTTATATTTTTCCATTCCCTGTTCGCCATTAAAAAACACCTCTTGGCTTGATTGCATTGAGGTGTTCTTAATATGTAGAAATCTTTTATGATTTTTGCCGTTCGAAAGAAACATATCGCGTTCCTTGAAATGATAGTAACCCCACATCATTTTCCACCAGCATTCCATACTCTTGGCCATTCACTTTTAATTCCATCCGGTCTCCGCTTTGCACTTCGAAGGTGACGTAATAGGTGGTATGGGAATGGTCACCCCGTACCTGGATTCTTTTTGTAATCACTTTTGCCGGGACAGTCAACAGGGGAGATTGATTATTTTTTATGCCCTGTTTAATATTTGAGAATATGCTGAAAATGATAATGGCAAAAACAACTAAAAAGATGAAAGGAAAAAGGGAAAACATCAAATTATAAAACATCGAATCAAATTGCACCGAATCAAAAAACATCAGACCACTTCCTTTTCCACCAGTCTTTAAAAAATGATGTAAACTATAAAAATTTCCCAACTTTGTTATAAAATAAGAATTTGCAATTATTATACGAAATATAAAAAGGAAATGTTTCAGAATTTTAGCCCAAGTGAACAGAAAAAAAGGATTATGCCCAATGATTGTTTCGACTTCAATTGGACAGCCAAAACTCCTATAACCCAAATCCCATGGCAATGAAGAAACTTTTTGACAATCCTATTAAAATTTGCCGATTCGTAAGAAATATTCCAAAATGAATACATCCTCTTTGTCAATTAAATGGTAAGCTATAATAAAAGGAAGAGATGATCCTTTCCACTCAACACTTTAGAAATGCTACCTTTTCGTAACTGCAGCTGGGAATAGGGAGTGAAAATACATATGAAATACCATGCCATGAACATGGGCGAAGTTGAAAAAGAATTTAACACCAGTATTCTGGACGGATTGACGGACAGCGAAGCGAAAAAGCGGCTGGAGCAATATGGCTACAATGAACTGGAAAAACATAAAAAACAATCGGATCTATTGCTTTTTCTCAGTCAATTCAAAGATTTCCTCGTGATTGTATTGCTGGTGGCTGTCATCTTATCGCTGCTTTTAGGTGAATATGCGGATGCCATCACGATTTTGGCGATTGTGATACTCAATGCGTTTCTTGGATTTTTTCAAGAAAGAAAAGCTGAAAAAGCCTTGGAAGCATTGCAAAAATTATCGGCCCCCCACGCGAACGTTTTAAGGGATGGGGAATGGATCAAGGTCGATTCAAGGGAGCTCGTACCCGGTGATGTGATCCGTTTTTCAAGTGGCGACCGGATTGGGGCTGACGTTCGGATTTTTGAATCGATCAGCCTTGAAATAGAAGAATCCCCGTTGACCGGGGAGTCCATTCCTGTGGAGAAAACGACGGAACCGCTCAAAGAACCGGAACCCGGAATTGGCGATATGAAAAATATGGCCTTTATGGGAACGCTCGTTACAAGAGGCAGCGGGAAGGGCATTGTCGTTGGAACCGGTATGAAAACAGAGATGGGAAAAATTTCGGGACTAATGCAAGGAACCCAAAAAATTGAAACCCCATTGCAACGGCGCCTTCAGCAATTGGGGAAAATCTTGATTGTTGTGGCCGCCGCATTGACAATCCTTGTAGTGCTGATTGGCATTATTCAAGACCGGGATTTCTATACGATGTTATTGACTGGCGTTTCATTGGCCGTTGCGGTCATTCCGGAAGGCCTTCCAGCCATTGTGACGGTCGTACTTTCCCTTGGTGTGACCCGAATGATCAAAAAGAATGCCATTGTACGGAAACTGCCAGCCGTTGAGACACTTGGCACAGCGACGGTCATTTGTTCAGATAAAACCGGAACGATGACCCAAAATAAAATGACGGTGACCCATTTATGGATTGGCGGAAAAACGTGGACGGTTGACGGGACAGGTTATTCCCCTGAAGGCGCTTTTTATCATGAAGGGTCACCGGTTGAAGTGCGGAAAGAAAAAATGCTTCTTCAAATGCTAACGTATGGGATGATTTGCAACCATGCCAAAATAAAGAAAAAAGACAATGAATACATGCTTGTCGGCAGTCCGACAGAAGGAGCATTGCTCGTTGCGGCAATGAAGGCCGGCTTTGATCGGAATGAATTATTGAAAGAATATCAAATTGTAAAAGAATACCCGTTTGATTCGACGAGAAAAATGATGTCAATGATCATCGAAGATTCCGCCGGAAAACAATTTGTCATTGCCAAGGGGGCGCCGGATGTTCTGACACAAGTGAGCAGCAAAATGATTTGGGACGGAAAGGAAGAAGCGCTGACAGATAAGCTGAAAAACGCTCTCCATTCAGCCATCGAAGAATTGGCTTCCCAGGCTTTGAGAACGATGGCCATTGCGTTTAAAGAGATTCCGGCAAATAAAACGGTCACAGATGTGCATGAGGTGGAAAACGGACTCACATTGATCGGTTTGCAAGGCATCATCGATCCGCCAAGACCGGAAGTGAAATCAGCGGTGGAAAAATGTAAGGACGCCGGCATAAAAACGGTGATGATTACCGGAGACCATTTGATTACGGCAAAAGCCATCGCTTCCCAGCTTGGCATCCATCAAGAAAACAGCAAGATTATTGACGGAAAAACATTGGCAAAAATGTCTGTCAAGGAATTGGAAGAAATCGTGGATGAAGTGGCCGTGTTTGCCCGCGTCTCTCCTGAACATAAACTGAAAATTGTGCAGGCTCTGCAAGGGAAAGGACATGTTGTGGCAATGACGGGAGATGGAGTCAACGACGCCCCAGCCATTAAAGCGGCGGATATCGGCATTTCAATGGGGATTACAGGAAGCGATGTGGCAAAAGAGTCTTCATCCCTGATTCTTTTGGATGATAATTTTGCCACGATTGAATCGGCCATTGAAGAAGGGCGGAATATTTACGAGAACATCCGCAAATTCATCCGCTATTTGCTCGCTTCCAATGTAGGTGAAATGCTTGTCATGATTTTTGCCATCATCCTTGCGTTGCCATTGCCATTGGTTCCGATCCATATTTTGTGGGTGAACTTGATCACGGATGGTTTGCCTGCCATGGCGTTAGGGGTTGACCAACCGGAAGGCGACGTCATGAAAAGCAAGCCTCGGGATCCAAAAGAGGGGATTTTCGCAAGAGGACTTGGTTGGAAGATCATTTCACGGGGGCTTGCGATTGGTATCGTCACCCTCGCCGCTTTCATGGTGACCCTTCATAATCATCCAAACGAACTGGAATATGCCCAAACGGTCGCTTTTACAACCCTTGTAATGGCCCAGCTCATTCATGTGTTTGATTGCCGTTGCGAAAAGAACATTTTCTCAAGAAATCCTTTTAAAAATCAATTTCTTGTATGGGCGGTTTTATCTTCCATCGCATTGATGTTAATCGTGATCTACATTCCGCCATTACAGCCGATATTCAAAACAGTTCCAATTCAATTCGCGGACTGGGCCCTCATCATGTTGATGGCCGCCATTCCTACATTCCTGCTTGGCGGAATTGACGCATTCATCAAAAAAAATAGGTAACATAATCAGAGCGGATAGGAAAAATCTCCAATCCGCTCAATTTTTTGGAATTTCAAGCAAGTTTTTCTGAAAAAATGTCATGAAATTGATAGAAATTGTATAACAAAATATTACATTAGTTTCACTAATAATTCACTATTTTTGAATAATTTACATTATATACTAGAGTTATAGAATAAAAATCATTTTTTATACAACTTTTATTTTCCATCACTTTGTAAGCGCTTTAATAAAGTTTACCATCATTTTTTTGAAACGTTAGGAGGTTATCCCTATGAATCATGTATTGAATGTCACTTCGGAAATCGGAAAACTTCGAACCGTATTGCTTCACCGTCCTGGTCAAGAGGTGGAAAATTTGACGCCGGAATATTTACAAAAACTGCTTTTTGATGATATTCCGTATTTGCCCATCGTCCAAAAAGAACACGACTATTTTGCGCAAACTTTGCGCGACAACGGTATTGAAGTGCTATACTTATCGACATTGTTATCTGAAGCCTTACATACGGAAGAAATAAAAAAACAGTTTGTCTATGATATTTTGACGGAATCAAAAATCTCAGTGGATGATTCATTTTACGTCATAGCCGACTATTTATTGTCTTTCGACACATCAAAAATGGTCGAGAAAATCATGGCCGGTGTGCGCAAAGACGAAATTGAACATATGAAGAAAAAACATCTGTATGAAATCCTTACAAGCCACTATCCTTTCTATTTGGATCCAATGCCAAATCTTTACTTCACCAGAGACCCCTCAGCTGTCGTCGGCAATGGTTTGACCATCAATAAAATGCGGGAACCTGCCAGACAGCGTGAATCTCTTTTCATGCAATATATTGTGAAATATCATCCCCGCTTTGCCAACAAGGATATTCCCATTTGGTTCAATCGTGATTTCGAATATCCGATGGAAGGTGGCGACGAGCTCGTACTGTCCAAAGATACCATCGCCATCGGAATCAGTGCCCGCACTGCCGCAAAATCCATTGAACGTTTTACATTGAATCTTTTTCATTCCCAAAGTGACATCAAACGGGTCCTCGCCGTTGAAATCCCGAAAAGCCGGGCGTTTATGCACCTGGATACTGTATTCACCATGATCGATTACGACAAATTCACGATTCATTCCGCGATACAAGACGCTGACGGAAAAATGGACATTTATGTTCTTGAAAAAGGTCCGGACAACGAAACTTTAAACATTACACATAAAACCAATTTGTTGGAAACGTTGAAAGAAGTTTTGGGATTAAAAGAAATTTTATTGATTCCATGCGGGGGAGGGGACATGATAGCAGGCCCCCGTGAGCAATGGAATGACGGTTCCAATACATTGGCCATCGCCCCGGGGAAAGTGGTGACCTATGATCGGAACTACGTGACAAACGAGCTGTTAAGAACAAACGGCGTTGAAGTGATTGAAGTGTTGAGTTCGGAATTATCACGGGGTCGGGGCGGCCCACGCTGCATGAGCATGCCGTTGGTCCGGGAAGCTTTGGATTAACTTAAGGAGGATGGTAATTGTGGACAACCCCCATTTATTGAACGATCTTTTAGTTGGCAAAAGTTTTCTCACTTTAAAAAATCATTCAGAAGAAGAAATCCATTATTTGATTGATTTGGCGGCCGAGTTAAAGGCAATGAAAAAGAAAAGAATTCCGCACCGCTATTTGGAAGGACAAAATATTGCCCTTTTATTTGAAAAACCTTCCACAAGAACGAGATGCGCCTTTACGGTCGCTTGTGTGGATTTGGGGGCACACCCTGAATATTTGGGAAAGCAGGATGTTCAGTTTGGTAAAAAAGAATCCACCCGTGATACGGCCATCGTTCTTGGCCGCATGTTTGATGGAATCGGGTTTAGGGGATTCAAACAATCGGTTGTGGAGACCCTTGCAGAATATGCGGGAGTCCCGGTGTGGAATGGATTGACCGATGAGTTCCATCCAACACAAGTATTGGCTGACTTTCTGACGATCAAAGAGCAAAAGGGCAGATTAAAAGGCGTGAATTTGGTGTATGTGGGAGACGGAAGAAACAACGTCGCAACCAGTCTCCTTGTGGGAGCGGCAAAAGTGGGCATGAACTTCCGAATCTGTTCCCCGAAAGAATTATTCCCTTCCGAGGAAATGGTTGCTTATGCCCAAAAGCTGGCGGAAGAATCAAAAAGCGACATTGTAATTTCAGATAATATTGATGAAACGGTAAAAGGCGCGGATGCCATTTACACGGATGTCTGGGTTTCAATGGGGGAAGAAGACAAGTTTAAAGAAAGAATCGAACTGTTGCTGCCTTATCAGGTGAACAGGAAGATGATTGAAAAAACGGGAAATGAACAGGTGATGTTCCTGCATTGCCTCCCGAGTTTTCACGATTTGGAAACGGAAATTGGGCGGAAAGTGTATGAAGAATACGGCATCAAAGAAATGGAAGTGACCGATGAAGTTTTCCAAAGCAAGCATTCCTTTGTGTTTGACCAAGCGGAAAACCGTTTACACACAATCAAAGCAGTAATGGCAGCGACGAATCACCGGCAATAAAAAAATGGACGGTAAGCGGAAGGTTCTTCCCTTGCTGTTAAGGTGAGGTGCTAATGATGAAGGAAACAAAACAATTAGGGTTATTTGCATTGATCGCACTGGTTGTAGGTTCAATGATTGGCAGCGGCGCATTCAACATGGCAGGAGACATGGCTCTCGGTGCCAATGCAGGTGCCATGTTGATCGGTTGGGTTATCACAGGGATTGGGATTATCGCCCTTGGGCTTGTATTCCAAAATCTATCCATTAAAAAGCCTGATTTGGACAGCGGTATTTATAGCTATGCAAAAGAAGGATTCGGTCCGTTTTTGGGATTTAGCAGCGCTTGGGGGTACTGGGTATCAGCCTGGCTCGGAAATATCGCTTATGCAACGCTTGTCATGTCTTCCATCGGTTATTTTATTCCGGCTTTTGAAGGCGGACAAAATGTGGCATCGATCATCGGGGCATCCGTATTATTGTGGCTGGTCCATTACCTTGTCCTTCGAGGAGTTCACTCAGCAGCATTCATCAATACAATCACAACCATCTGTAAAGTGATTCCGATTTTCCTATTTATTTTAATTACTATTTTCTTCTTTAATATCGATAAATTCACCTTCGATTTTTGGGGCAGCGGCGGCTTTTCCTGGTCGGAAGTCGCTTCCCAAGTGAAAAGCACCATGCTTGTGACATTATGGGTGTTTATTGGCGTTGAAGGTGCCGTCGTCATGTCTGGACGGGCAAAAAGTAAGTCGGATGTCGGAAAGGCGACTGTCATTGGATTAGTGAGCGTTCTTTTGATCTATGTGTTGATCACCGTGTTATCAATGGGTGTCATGACCCGGGAGGAACTGGCAGCTTTGCCGACTCCGACAATGGCCTATGTATTTGAAGCGGTTGTCGGGAAATGGGGCGCCGTCTTAATCAATATAGGATTAATCATTTCCATAATGGGAGCCTGGTTGAGTTGGACGCTCTTTGCAGCAGAGTTGCCATACGAAGCGGCAAAGGATAAAGTGTTCCCGAAATGGTTGGCCAAAGAGAATAAAAATAAAGCGCCAGTGAATTCCCTATGGTTGACGAACGGTTTAGTGCAAGTTTTCTTAATCACTTTATTATTTACCGATAAAGCCTACAATTTTATGTTCAGTTTGGCATCATCCGCCATTCTCATTCCTTACATGCTATCAGCCTTTTATCAAGTGAAACTGATACCTTTCAGGGAAAATAAAAAGCAATTCATCATCGGGATTATCGCCAGCATTTATACCGTTTGGCTCGTGTATGCCGCCGGATTGGACTATCTGCTGTTGACAATGCTGTTGTATGCCCCAGGGATCATCATTTACAAGTATACCCAAAAGGATTATGGCATCACCCGCAAAGATGCGAAATTTGAGATTGCATTAATGGGCATTTTCGTTATCCTTGCTGTCATTGCATTCGTTGGCATCATTACAGGAAAAATTGATTTTTAATCTTTGGACATAGGGTGTGAAGATAATGGAGAAAAAGAAAGTTGTCATCGCCTTGGGGGGCAATGCCATCCAAACGGGGGATGGCTCGGAAGAAGCGCAACAAAACGCCATCAGAAAAACGGTTGCACTGTTGGTTGAAATTGTGAAACTTGGTTGTCAGATTGTGATCACCCATGGCAATGGCCCACAAGTCGGCAACATTTTATTGCAGCAAAAGATTGCAGGAACACAAGGGATTCCACCGATGTCACTGGATACGTGCGGCGCCATGAGCCAAGGGATGATCGGCTACTGGATTGAAAAGGAGCTGGATGATGCATTAAGGGAGCAAGGAATTGAAAAAAACGTGGCATCAATCATCACAAGAACGGAAGTGGATCTAAATGATCCGGCGTTTGAGAATCCGACAAAACCGATCGGCCCCTATTACTCAAGGGAAGAAGCAACGCAAATCATGCAACAGACCGGCGCAAAATATGCAGAGTTTCCTGGAAGAGGATGGCGTCAAGTCGTTCCGTCTCCTCAACCAATGAATATTATCGAACACAGTGTCATTGAAAAGCTTGTGAGTTTGGATTTTATCGTCATTTGCGCCGGTGGAGGGGGAATTCCGGTTTATAAGGAAAACCATAAGTATATTGGGGTGGATGCGGTCATCGATAAAGATTTGGGTTCCGAAAAACTGGCTGAATTGATCAATGCCGATGTCCTGCTCATATTGACGGATGTCGATCATGTGTATCTTCATTTCCATCAGCCAAATGAACGGCCTTTGAAAAAGGTTTCAACCGCTGAGTTGAAAAGGCATATTGAGGAAGGCCATTTCGAAAAAGGAAGCATGCTGCCAAAGGTTGAAGCAGCCATCAAATTTGTGGAATCCAGACCGGATCGGGTGGCCATCATCACCTCTTTGGACAAAGCGCTCGATGCACTGTTGGGACAAGCCGGAACCATTGTTGAAAAATGATGATGATTTGAACCCTTCCATGCGAATCGAAATCTAAATGCGGGAAAAAAATAGAGGCGGTGGCTCATTGCTGCCGCTTATTTTTTGTCTATCAAACTGAAAAAAAGGTAATATATTAATTGAAATGCAAGATTATAAATATTCAAAAAATTTCACAAACTCTCTTGAAGTTTACGTTAACGTCAATGATAAAATATAGCCAAATTCGGGGGTGAAAGGGATGAAAACGATTCAGGAAGTGGCAAAAGAATTCAATATCACACCAAGAACCCTGAGATATTATGAAGAAATTGGATTGCTTTCACCGAATCGTACCCAATCCAATTTACGCACCTTTTCAAAAAAAGAAATTGCCAAATTGAAACTCATCATGCGCGGCAAAAGATACGGCTTTTCACTGGACGAAATAAAGGAGATGATATTGCTCTTTGATCGTGACCGTACAGGGATTAAACAACTGGAAAGAACCGTGGAGTACGGGGAACAGAAAATCAAAGAAATCGAAGAAAAAATCGAGGAGTTGACCCAATTGAAAAGGGAATTGGTGGAATTGCATTCGTCATTCAGCGAAAAACTGGCAAAAATTAAGGGGGAGGATGTCACATGAATAGTTCGATGCTATTAGCCAGAAATGCCCGCAAGTATCCAAAAAACGAGGCGGTGATTTGCCAAGGACGGCGGGTGACGTACAAAGAATTGGATGAACAGGTTACCCGATTGGGCAATGCTTTGCTCGGACTGGGCATTCAACAAGGGGATAAAGTCATCATCTTTATGCCGAATGTATTGGAATTTGTCGTTAGTTATTTTGCCATTCAACGTATTGGCGCCATTGTCGTGCCGGTGAACGCCAAATTCACCCTATCGGAAGTGGAATATGTGGCGGATCATGCACAGGCAAAAGCCATCATTGCCCATGAAGCGATTTTTGCATCTGTAGAAAATCTCCAAAATGTCGGGATCAAAATCAAAACCGGCCCAAAAAAGGAAGGGTGGCTAGACTATGACGGGCTCATTGAAAAGTCGGATAACGCGGAAATCAGATGTCTGTTAAAAGAAGACGATTATTCCACGATTCTTTACACCTCCGGAACAACAGGGAAGCCAAAAGGCGTTTTATTCAGCTATCGCAATATTTTGGCGGTTGCCCATATGATTGCCATCGAAATGGAAGTGAAGCCGGAAAGCCGGATGTTGCTGATGATGCCGCTGACACACTCGGCTCCACTGCATTTATTCTTGATGTCCGCTGTGCTGGTTGGGGCAACCAACGTACTTACACCTACTTTCACGCCAGATTTACTTATTGACACGGTGGAAAAGGAAAAAACCACCCACTTCTTTGGGGCGCCGGTTGCCTATTTGGTTACTGCATCCCATCCCCGATTGCAAACAGCGGATCTGTCTTCCATGAAATGGTGGGTATATGGAGGGGCGCCGTTATCCGAAAAAGAAGTGCGCCATATCCAACAGGCTTTCAAAACGGACAATTTAACTTGCGTATATGGTTTAACGGAAGCAGGGCCAAGCGGGACACTTCTATTCGGCTATGAACATGAAATTAAAGCGGGCAGCATCGGAAAGCGGGCGGCCTTCGGAACGGAAATCCGCATTGTGAATGAGAACGGAGAAGATGTCCAGACCGGCGAGATTGGAGAGATTGTGCTTTATGGCGAAGGGAACATGGTTGGTTACTATCGGGATGAAGAAGCAACGAAACAAGCGTTTCTCGGCGAATGGCTGAAATCAGGCGATTTGGCCCGATTCGATGAAGACGGTTATATTTGGGTGGTTGATCGGAAAAAAGACGTCATTATTTCTGGCGGTGTCAATATTTATCCGAAAGAAATCGAAGACCGGATTTTACAGTTTGGAGGAATTCATGAAGTGGCGGTCATCGGGGTACCTCATCCGGAGTGGGGGGAAACTGTGAAGGCGGTGTTCGCCGCTAAAACGCCAATTGACGTGGAAGCGTTGAAGGCGTACTTATCCGAGCATCTTGCCAAATATAAAGTGCCGCGGCTGTACGAACAAGTGGAAGCGCTTCCGAGAAATGCATCCGGAAAAATTTTAAAACAACAATTGAAAGTGCAGGCGATTGTGGAATGAAAGTGCTGCAAAATGTGGTGGCAGAAAAAGAGACAAACTTTTTCTCAAGCGATGATACATTGCAAAAAATATTGGAGCAAATGCTGGATCAAGAGTTTTATGAATTTGCATTTAGAGAACTGACAGACTTCGGGGCTTTGGTATGCGGCGAGATTGATGCGCGGGCAAAGCATACGGACCGGGAAGGGGAGCCCCGTCTCATCCGCTATGATCGATACGGGGAAGAAGTATCGGAAATTTGGGTGAATGAAGGCTACAAAAAGACGGTTGAACAAACATACAATACCGGGATTGTCGGATACGTGCATAAAGAGATACCGGAGCTGGGGAGAAAAGGGAATTATGTTTACAGTTTTGCCCAAGGTTACTTGTTGTCCCACGCGGAACCGGGGTTTTATTGCCCCGTCACATTGACAATGGCCACGGCATACTTGCTGGACCATTATGCGGATGAAGAACTGAAGGCGAAATTTTTGCCGCATGTTTGTTCAACCGGTGAAGTGGAGCTGTATGAAGGAGCCACTTTCTTGACCGAGCGGCAAGGGGGTTCGGATGTCGGGGCAAATATCCTTGAAGCAAGATTTGACGGCACCCATTACCGGTTATATGGCGAGAAATATTTTGCCTCCAATGCGGGAATGTGCGGTGTTGCCATGGTGTTGGCCCGCATGCCGGGGGCTCCGGAAGGCACTAAAGGGCTCACTTTGTTTGCGGTGCCATGGAAAAAGGAAGACGGTTCGCTCAATCATCTGCGCATTCGGCGCTTGAAAGATAAATTGGGCGTCCGCGCCGTGCCATCCGGTGAAGTTGAATTTGACGGATCCATCGCCTATGTGGTGGGCGATCCGAAAAAAGGCATCTACTACATGCTGGAGGCGTTGAATTTATCGAGAATCTGTAATGCGGTCGCCTCAGTCGGAATCATGAGAAGAGCATTATTGGAATCCAAATTTTATGTTTCCAATCGCGAGGCATTCGGCCAACGATTGACGAATTACCCAATGATACAGGATACTTTGGCAAAAATGGCGTCCAAGCTCCACGTTGAAGTGGCGACGCTGTTTGACATGATCCAATTGTATGATCGGGTGACAATTGGCGAAGGAACTGAGCGGGATGTGATTTTGAACCGGCTGAACATCGCGATCATGAAGAAAGAAACGGCTGAGCAGGCCATCCATTTTGCCCACGAAGCGATTGAACTTCATGGCGGCAATGGGTACATTGAAGATTTTGTAACGCCTAGACTATTGAGGGATGCCCAGGTACTCACCGTTTGGGAAGGTACGGCAAATATCCTGGCATTGGAAGTGATCCGCCTATTTAAAAAATACAATGCCCATAAATTGTTCATCGATGAAATGAACCGGCGTTTGCAAAAAGTGAAGGATTCGAAGCTGAAGCAAATCGTGATGGAAAAGCTTTCAGATGTCGCGGAGGATTTGGAAACATTCGCGTCCTTGGATGAAGAGACACAAACTTATGAGGGCAAAGGCATCGCCCAAAGATTGGCATGGCTGTATGAGAGTGTCGTAGCTGTCGAATGGGCCGGCCGTTACGGTGGAAAATATGAAAAGCTGGCAGACATCTATTTGGAAGATACTTGGAAGTTGCGCAAATTAGGAGATCCAATGAAGACGGTCTTGTATTTTCATGATGTGATATAAGTGCAAATTCAAGATGAGCGGAAGGGGAAATTGGATGAATTTCCCTTCCGCTCTATTATCATTGGCACTGAATTTCATTTTTTTCAAAAGCAGCTTGTAGTCCCTGCACATGATTTCAGGTTGTTAAGAGAATGAAACCCTCTTTCTATTAATTTTAATATTTCTCTAATAAACACATATTTTCTCGTTTACGCAAATATATTTCATTGATACAATAATCCTGAATCTAATTGTTGGAAGATTCAAAAAATAAAAGTGTTCCAGCACTGAAATGGGGGATTGGGGATATGTTTATTACAAATATTGTGGAAGAACATGCAATAAAACAGCCTTCCAAAAAAGCGGTTATTTTTGAAAACACAACAATGACTTATGGGGAATTATTTGAAAATGCGAAGAAGATAGCCGCCTATCTTCAAAACAGGGGCTATCAAAAAGGGGATATTGTCGCCCAATTTATGCTGAATTCAGATCTGTTTTTACCTGTCTATTTAGGTGCCAAATTGGCCGGTTTGACGATCATGCCGGTGAATACGAAACTTGCACCTCCGGAAGTGGATTACATTTTCCAGCATTCTGAAGCAAAAGCTTTATTTTTTGATGAAAAAATTGAAGAGACCATCAGGCAAACGGCCCACCGTTTTGACCACGTCATTTCCACTGCCGGAATAAAAGAAATTTTAAAAGGGAACGATACCGATTTTATTCGCGTTCCAAATGAAGGTGAAGAAACAGCCGTTGTCATGTATACATCCGGAACAACGGGAAAACCAAAAGGGGTAATGCTCACACACAACAATGTGATTGAAACGGCGGAAATTTGGTCCGATTCGATGAAGATGACGGAAAAGGATCGGACTTATATTTGTACGCCGCTCTTCCATTGTGCGGGCCTTCATGTGTTTGCCGTGCCGACTTTGTACAAGGGTGGAACCGTTGTCATAGAAGAAGCCTTCTCACCTGATCGGACATTAAAAAATCTTGTGGAAACGGAAGCGACCATCTTTTTCGGTGTGCCGGCAATGTACACCATCATCTTAAATAAACCGGAAATCGGGGAATTCAATTTCGGACATTTACGTTTGTTCTGTTACGGTGCCGCGCCGATGCCATATGAGCTCGTAAAAAAATTGAAAGACACCTTCCCGAATGTGAAAGTGCAGAATCTGTACGGACAAACGGAAAATACCCCTGCCGCGTCTTCATTGACAGATGAATATGCTCTGCAAAAAATCGGTTCGGTCGGAAAGCCGTTGAAAAAAACGCAAATCAAGCTTGTTGATCCGAATGGCGAAGAAGTGCCGACAGGGGAAGTGGGCGAAATTTGCGTGAAGGGGCCGCAGGTGATGAAAGGCTATTTGAAAAATCCTGAAGAAACAGCCAAAACAATCCAGGATGGCTGGCTGTATTCGGGGGATTTGGGGAAATTCGATGAGGAAGGATTTTTATATATCGTCGATCGGAAAAAAGACATGATCATCCGCGGTGGTGAAAATATTTACCCGGTTGAAGTGGAAGAAGTGTTGTATCAAATTCCTGAAATATTGGAAGCGGCTGTGGTCGGCGTTCCTCATGAAGTGTACGGTGAAGTGCCTAAAGCGTACGTGGTATTTAAAGAAGGAAAATCTCTCACATCAGAAGAAATCATCAATTACTGTTTGACCAAACTCGCCAAATATAAAGTGCCGGCAGAAATTGAAGAACTGGCCCAACTTCCACGGAATGCCTCCGGAAAAGTGTTGAAGCATACGTTGCGTCCAAAGAAAGAAATTGTATAGAAAGAAGGGGAAACATGAGTAATGTCTATTTGGTGAATGGTGCGAGAACGGCTTTTACTGCTTATGGCGGCTCATTTGTGAATACAGGGGCGGTCACTTTGGGAGCGGTCACTGCAAAAGAGGCCATGAAACGGGCGAAAGTTTCGCCTGAACAGATTGACCATGTCATTTACGGCAATGTCATTGCGACAAGTACAAACGCGGCGTACCTGGCGCGCCATATTGGACTTCATGCAGGTGTGCCAAAGGAAGTGCCGGCCATCACTTTGAACCGTCTTTGCGGTTCCGGACTGCAATCCATCATTACGGCGGCCCAGAATATTTTACTCGGTGAAGGGGATTTTATTTTGGCTGGCGGAGCGGAAAATATGTCCCAATCCCCTTTCTCGAACTTTGATGTCCGTTTTAAAGGGATGAAATCAGGAAACTTGCAATTTGCGGATATGTTGCAAGCAACCCTTTTCGATGAATATACGGGTACCGGAATGGGCATTACGGCGGAAAATCTGGCGGAACAATATCAGATTTCAAGGGAAGAACAGGATCAATTTGCCCTGCTTTCCCAACAGCGTGCAGCCAGAGCCCGTGAAAACGGCATTTTCAAAGAAGAAATTGTGCCTGTGAACATTCAAACGAGAAAAGAAGAATTGGCGATTGAAGAGGATGAACATATTAAAGAAAATACAACCCTTGATGCTTTAAGCAGATTAAAACCTGTGTTCAAGAAAGATGGTACAGTGACGGCAGGAAATGCATCAGGCATCAATGATGGTGCAGCTTCTGTCATTGTGGCAAGTGAAAAAGCGGTGGAGAAAAACGGTTTATCCCCGCTTGCAAGAATTGTCTCCTGGGGCATCAAGGGGGTGGATCCATCCATCATGGGAATCGGCCCGGTGCCAGCCATCAAGCAGGCATTGGAACGGGCGAATCTGACGTTGGAGGACATCGATTTGATTGAAATCAACGAGGCTTTTGCCGCCCAATATTTGGCTGTTGAAAAAGAGTTGGGATTAAATCGGGAAATTGTGAATGTCAATGGTGGCGCGATTGCATTGGGCCATCCGGTGGGGGCAAGCGGTACGCGGCTTGCGTTGACATGCGCATACGAACTGAAACGCCGCGGCGGAAAATATGGACTGGTCAGCTTATGTATTGGCGGCGGACAAGGAATCGCGATGGTCATTGAGAGGGTATAACCATATGGTATTTGCAGCGGGAGAAATATGCCGCTGCTTTTTTATTTTTTTTTTGGAATTTCAAATTTGAATTCAAGTTTTTAGCTTTACAGAATCAAAGTGTATCATTATTATCTAAAATTATAAGAATTTTCAAAATTGATGTTTGCGGAGTTGTTTAAGCTAAGGAGCAGCCGGCATATAATGGAACGTTTTTTGCAACTCGAAAGCTTGAACACTATTATGTGAACAATAGAAATAAGTGTTTGGAGGAATTTTCATGAAAAAGGTAGTACTGGTTCCGCATAATAAAAAGTTCGCTGAAGCCATTTCATCCTTGTCGTCAGAACCCCCGGTCAGGAATGCTTTAAGCCTGACGGAATCCCAAACTTCAATTGAAGGCACCCTGGAGTTCATCGAATTTGTCCAAGAGCAAGAACAATTGGGGAAACAATATTCAAGAGTCATTTTTAATGAAGATGGGGATTTGATTGGCATCATTACACTGAAAGATATAAATATGGAAGAAAAAACTTGCAATATCGGCACTTGGATAGGGCATCGGTATTGGGGGAAAGGATACAACGAATCGGCGAATTCACAGATCCTTCATACGGCCTTTACCGAACTGGATTTGGAGTATGTGTTTGTTGCCGTGAAATTGTCAAATATCCGTTCCCGAAAAGCTTTAGAAAAATTGCCTTATATTAGAACGGATGTCCAGGAAGAATTCCCGGAAGAATACAAGAAATTGGAGCCGCAAATCAATGCGCCATTTATGTTGCATGTAATTGAGAAAAGCGCGTTTTTGGAATGGTATTCGGAGAACACAGAGGAGTAATTATTGTTGTACAAAAAAAGGATAGATACAAACAGGTAAAATTCCTGATGATCTATCCTTTTCATAATTTTTTAAAAGTCTTATGCTCTATTGTCCACTATCTATTTCAATTAAACAATTTATTGGGCGATATTATTCCGCATTCACTTTTTTGGGAACACGGACCGGCTTAAAGATGGAAAGAATATAAATGATCAATCCGGCAACTCCGATGCCGATGATGGTATTGAAGGATGCCCCTGTATAGAAGCCGCTGCCAAAGTAGAATATTTCCCGCAATCCTTCAGAAGCAAAACGGATTGGCACCCATGGGCGGATGAAATATACAAAGAAATCCGGAAGCATTTCTTTCGGCGTCATCAATACACCCATTCCCAAAAGCATCACCACCATAAACAAAGTGATGGCTGGTTTTCCGATCCAGGCTGTAATGGCGGAAATGATCAAGAAGAAACAGAATGCTGCAAAGGATACGAAGGATGCGACCAATAAGTAGCTTGGCATATTAATGCCGGCAATATATCCTAATGTCGCAACGGTAAACCCTGAGAAGAGGGCGATTAAAACACCGAATAAAATTTGTTCCCCCATTAAACGCAATGTTTGTTTTCTTGTAAGCATCTCTCTTTTTAACACATTGGAAGAGGCAAGGAATACAATGAATCCTCCGATTAATGCCCCCACCCATGCAGGTACGGCCATCAGTGTTGGCGCACTGCCATTGGCGGTAGCCGCCGTCACTTCATTAAACACTTTTTCCTCTGTGACAATAGGGTTTACAAGCACAGAAGCGCTGTTTAAATCGATTTTTTGTCCCGCTAATTGCGTGGCGAAGTTTGAATAATATTGTTGGTTCAATTGGCTGATAAGGGTATTTAATGCATTTTTGGCCATGTTTGCGCCAGTCACGTTATATCCTTGGTTGATATAGATTTTGAGTGTAGCCGGTGATTTGTTGATGAGCACATGATCCAACTGATCGTTATACCCTTCCGGAATGACCAATGCGGCATAATATTGTTTATCTTTAAATAAGTCTTTGATTTCTTCTTCTTTCTCTTCTGTAAAGGCAAACATCGGTTCACCTTCGCCAGAACCTTTGCTCATTTGTTCAAGTGCTTTTTCCACTGCCTCCACATGGGCCCCTTCATCATTGACAATCAATGCCACAGGTAAATTTCTCCCTTTCGGATCACCTTGCGCAAACAGATTGATTGAAAATAGGGCGATAATCAGGATGACTGCAATTGGAGCAGCCCAGGCGAGTTTTTCTTTAAATAATTTCATGCATTACTTCCTTTCTCAATTTTCAACATGTTGTTCAGTGATGCTTTCTCATCTTATAATTTAATTAAGGTTAAAGCAATGAACAAAATTGAACACGGTGTTGAATTTTGAAAAGGGGAATTTGAATGAGTATTTATGTGGAAAAGAATCGAAGAACAAAAAAGCAAATCCAGGATGCTTTCTTGAAAATTTTGGAGGGAACATCTTTTGAAGCCATCACGGTCGGGGAAATCGCGAAAGAAGCGAAGATTAACCGCGGCACATTTTATTTGCATTATAAAGACAAATACGATTTGCAAGAGCGGATGGAGGAGGAGTTGTTTGGAAAATTGGGGGATTATATCGATGAGTTGCAATCCCGCTATACATCGACCATCACCTTTGAGAAGGAACAGGAGAGACTGGCTGCAATGTTATTCAGCTTTTTTGAAAGCCATTCCAAAATCTTAAAAATCTTTTTGAGCGATCATGGGAGTGCGGGTTTTCATTTCCGCTTGCGGGACGCTTTTATTGAAAAAGTGCGCAACAACATCGAAAAAAACGAACATTTCAATGCCACTTTGAATGTGCCGATCAATTATTTTCTATCTTTTATTACCGCGGCTTTTTTAGGATTGATTGAGGAATGGATCAAAAATGGTTTGGATCGAACGCCGGAAGAAATGACCGCCATGTACGTTGATATTATTTCATTTATAAAAAGTCAATAAAATGCATGAAAGAGGAGGATATCTACAATAACAAGTTATTTCAAATCATGCATAAAATTTTGAGGCTGGGACATAACTAATAAAGTGAACGAGCTGCAAAAAGAATTTTTGTAAAAAATTGATTGGAGTGACGGGGCGAGTGCTCCTGTCGCGCACGCTTAGTCGCAAAGCAAAAGCTTTCCTGCGACGAGCCCTCTCGAGACCCCGCAGGAGCGAAGGATTGAGCTCCGAGGAGGCTCGAGCCGGGCCCGCGGAAAGCGTCCCCGGAACGGAAATCAATTTTCTTCAATTATCAAAAAAACACCATTTTCTCCCGGGAGAAAATGGTGTTTTTTATCTTTTGTCCCAGCCTCATTGACTGTACGGTTGTCCTTGATTGGCGGAAATTTTCGGGGAAGAGAGGAAAAACCATCAGGGCCTGGCGGATCTTCCAATCTGCCAGAGGTTACTGCGCCAATGCCTTTTCATCATTGGTCAATAACTTCAGATGTTTCATATCCAAAACAAACTCCCCCGATTTCAATATATCAAGCCCAATCAATCCCTGGATATTGAACGCTTTTAATATTCCAAAATCAAGGGAAACTTGCCGGAATGTTTTTCCCCCAATTTTTACATAATCGATTCTTTTTGAAAAACTAAATTCCGATCCGCCAATGCCATAATGGCGGATGAGCTGATCGCCACTTTCATAACCGATTCCCAACTCATATACAGCATCGATATCAATGAAGGAATGGGAGGCGCCGGAATCGATGGCAACACGGTTCAATACTTTTCTTTTCCCTTTATAGCCAATTTCGATGGTTGTAAGCAGTAAACCGTCCTCAAAAATCAGCTGCATATCGTGCCTCCATTCACCATTTTATTTGTGGATTGTCCCATTATTCAAATTGATGAGATTTGTACTTGTTTCTGCCGCGTAATACAAATCCGATCGAAACAACAATGAAAATCAATAATATTTGGAACAGCAAAATGGGCAATGGATTCGTCAAGTAGGGCTTTACATAAGCGTCTTTGATGATCATTTTTGATGCGGTCCAGGCCAGGACGGCGGCACCCAAATAGATGAACAGCGGGAATCGATCGATGATGCGTATCACAATGGTGCTTCCCCAAACGATGATGGGAATGGAAATAAAGAGCCCGATAATGACCAACAACATATTTCCGTAGGCCGCACCTGCCACCGCAATGATATTGTCAATGCCCATCAAAAAGTCGGCCAGCATGATTGTCCAAACCGCTCCCAAAAAAGATTTCGCGGATGGACGCAGTTCGTTGTTCTCCTCTGTTACCAGCAATTTCAACGCGATATATACGAGCACCACACCGCCAACAAACAACAAGCCGTCAATTTCCAGCAATTTTACTGCAAGCAATGTAAAGATGATACGCATGATAATTGCGGCAAGCGTCCCAACGACAATCACTTTTTTTTGCTGCCTCGAAGGCAAATTTTTTGCAACCATTCCGATTAATAATGCATTATCGCCGGCAAGTACAAGGTCGATAAAAATGATGGAAAAAAGCGCAGTGATGAATTCCAAAGACATTGTTTCCATTCATGCTCCCCAATCTATCTGTTTTTTTGGAAAGTATATGAATGATTCTCCTTGTTAAGAAGTAAATGGCGTGGTTGCTATTTTTATTGACATGATTTAGCGGTTTTCATATAATTTACAAAGAATATGTCAATTAAGATCTGATGGTGTCAACACGGTGATGGAGAGAGTACGTTTTGCCAAGTGTATAGAGAGGGATTCCAGAGGCTGAAAGAATCTCCACGATGGCAATTTCGGAAAGCTACTCCAGAGTGCAGCTAATCCCTGCCGTTCACTTACGTTACAGTGGCTTGAGTGACAGTTTCCGATTATGAAGGACGTTATTGCGTTTCGTAATGGTTGAAACGGAAACTGTAACGAGGGTGGTACCGCGAAAAGCACGTCTTCGTCCCTTACCGGGATGAAGACTTTTTTCATTTTATGGAAAAAATTATAAAGGACGCAAATAGGAGGTAATGTACGAATGAAAGCAGCAGAAATTCGTCGCAAATTTTTAGATTTCTTTGTAGAAAAAGGCCATTCAGTTGAACCGTCAGCTTCGTTGATTCCAATCAACGACCCATCCCTTTTATGGATCAACTCAGGGGTGGCGACATTAAAGAAATATTTTGATGGCCGTGAAATTCCGGATAATCCAAGAATCACAAATGCACAAAAATCCATCCGGACAAACGATATCGAGAACGTGGGTAAAACAGCCCGCCACCATACATTCTTTGAAATGTTGGGGAACTTCTCCATCGGCGATTACTTCAAAAGAGAAGCGATCCACTTCGCTTGGGAATTTTTGACAGATCCAAAATGGATGGGATTCGATCCGGAATTGCTCTCAGTCACAATCCATCCGGAAGATGAAGAAGCTTATCAAATTTGGAGAAACGAAATCGGCTTGCCGGAAGAACGCATTATCCGCATCGAAGGAAACTTCTGGGATATCGGGGAAGGTCCATCCGGTCCAAACTCGGAAATTTTCTATGACCGCGGTCCGGAATACGGCAACGACCCGAATGATCCAGAGCTGTTCCCAGGCGGGGAGAATGAACGTTACTTGGAAATTTGGAACCTGGTGTTCTCCCAATTCAACCATAATCCTGATGGAACATATACTCCACTTCCAAAGAAAAACATCGATACAGGTATGGGTCTTGAACGGATGGCTTCCGTTGTGCAAAATGTTCCGACAAACTTTGATACGGACCTGTTCATGCCGATTATTGAAAAAATCGAAGAATTTGCAAACCGCCGATACAAACGGCCTTGCGAAATCGAGTTGAAAGAAATCTTTAATAATAAAGAAGATATCAATACACCATTCAAAGTGATTGCAGACCATATCCGTACAGTGGCATTCGCCATTGGTGACGGCGCGCTTCCATCCAACGAAGGACGGGGCTATGTCATCCGCCGCTTGTTACGCCGTGCTGTCCGCTATGCAAAACAAATCGGCATTGAAAAACCGTTCATGTTTGAGCTTGTTCCAACAGTCGGGGAAATCATGAAAGACTTCTATCCGGAAGTGAGCGAAAAATGCGAATTTATCCAACGGGTAGTAAAAAATGAAGAAATTCGCTTCTTGGAAACGTTGGATGCAGGTCTTGAAATCTTGAATGAAGTGGTTGAACGGGAGAAAAAATTGGGGCTCACTGAAATTCCGGGCGAAGATGTATTCCGTTTATATGATACGTACGGTTTCCCAATCGAATTAACGGAAGAATATGCGGAAGAACATGGAATGACTGTGGATCATGAGGGCTTCGAAAGAGAGATGGAAAAACAACGGGAACGTGCAAGAAACGCGCGTGCTGACGTTGACTCCATGCAAGTTCAAAATGAAGTGCTGACGAACTTGAAACAACCTTCCGTCTTCGTTGGATATGAAGTGGCGGAATGTGACACAACCGTTGTTGCCATGGTGGCAAATGGACAGGAAGTGGACATGGCTTCCGAAGGGGAAGAAGTGTTGGTGATCTTGGCTGAAACGCCATTCTATGCAGAAATGGGTGGTCAAATTGCCGATACGGGAATCCTTGAAGGCGATACATTCAAAGCGGTGGTCAAAGACGTTCAACTTGCGCCAAACGGGCAACATCTTCATACAGTGATTGTGGAATCCGGTGAAATGCACTTGAACGACCAATTAAAAGCGACAGTCAATAAAGAAGAACGTAAACTGATCGTGAAAAACCATACAGCCACTCACCTGTTGCACCGTGCATTGAAAGATGTGTTGGGCGAACATGTAAACCAAGCGGGATCCTATGTGGGACCAGACCGTTTGCGTTTCGACTTTACTCACTTTGGCCAAGCTTCAAAAGAAGAACTTGAACAAATTGAGCGCATCGTGAACGAAAAAATTTGGGATGATATTGAAGTGGCCATTGAAGAAATGCCGATTGAAGAAGCGAAAGCGATGGGTGCGATGGCGCTGTTCGGGGAAAAATACGGCGATATTGTGCGGGTTGTCCAAGTCAGCGATTATTCCATCGAACTTTGCGGTGGTTTGCATGTAAACCGCACATCTGAAATAGGATATTTTAAAATCGTTTCTGAAGGTGGAATTGGTGCCGGTGTCAGACGTATTGAAGCTGTGACGGGCAAAGGCGCATATCTTGCAGTGAAAGAGGAAGAAAGAATCTTGCAAGAGGCGGCAGCACAATTCAAAGCGAATCCAAAAGATTTGGTGATGAGAATACAAGGTCTCCAAGGAGAATATAAAGAATTGCAACGTGAAAATGAATCGTTGTCGCAAAAATTGGCAAACCTTGAAGCGGCAAGTGTTCTTGACGCAGCGCAAAAAATCGGCGATATCACGGTATTATCCACACGGGTGGAAGCAAAAGATAATAATCAACTCCGTCAAATGATGGACGACTTGAAAGCGAAACTGGATAAAGCGGTCATCGTGCTTGGTGCCGTAAGTGACGGAAAAGTGATGCTTTGTGCAGGGGTGACAAAAGATATCGCAGGCAAAGAATATCATGCCGGCAACATTGTAAAATCCGTCGCCGAGAAATGCGGAGGAAAAGGCGGAGGCCGTCCTGATATGGCCATGGCGGGTGCTAAAGAGGCATCCAAACTTGAAGAAGCTCTTCAATCTGTTTATGATTTCGTTAAATCTCTGTAAACTGGGGAACAAATCTATTTCGCTGACCCGTTGAATCAGTTATAATAGAGAAAATGGAGCAAGAATTTCCAACTCCTGATTTCTGAAAGCGAGGTGCTGGTCTTGAATTCGTTCGATCAAACGATGAAATTTAGTTTTCCAGAAGAATCGATGGAAGAAGAAGTCAAGCAAGTAATGTTGAAAGTGTACTCTGCACTGGAAGAGAAAGGATATAATCCAACGAATCAGATTGTGGGGTACCTGTTATCTGGTGATCCGGCATATATTCCTCGCCATCAAGATGCACGAAATTTGATCCGCAAACTTGAACGCGATGAAATTTTAGAAGAGCTTGTGAAATTCTATATCAGACACCATAAAGAGGAATAATCGATGAGAGTAATGGGATTAGATGTCGGTACAAAAACGGTTGGCATTGCAATCAGCGATCCATTGGGGCTGACTGCTCAAGGGATCGAGACGATTCACATAGATGAAGAGGCTGGAGAGTTTGGCATTGAACGAATCAAAGAGCTGGTAAAAGCGTATGGGGTCACCGAATTTGTGGTGGGGTATCCGAAAAACATGAACAATACCGTTGGGCCCCGTGGTGAAGCGTCCGAACGATATAAAAAGCTTTTGGAAGAAACGTTCAAATTGCCGGTCATTCTCTGGGATGAACGGTTGACGACGATGGCCGCCGAACGGATGCTGATTGAAGCGGATGTCAGCAGAAAGAAAAGAAAGAAAGTGATTGATAAAATGGCGGCAGTCATGATACTGCAGGGCTATTTGGACAGCAAATCGTTTCATAAATAACCCGAATTGGGTGAATAATAAAGTTGAAATTGGTTTATATGCCCCTCTAGACATTTTGTCGAGGATGATATAAATTGTTGCTTATCTTATAGGAAGAGGTGACCAATATGGCACATGATCATGAGTTTGATGAAAATGTAATTACCGTTGTCGATGAAGAAGGAAATGAACATTTGTGTGAAGTCATTCACACATTTGATTCAGAGAAGTTTGGAAAGTCCTATGTTCTGTATTCCCTAGTCGGCGCCGAAGAAGATGAAGATGGTCAAATCGAAATTTTCGCTTCCGCCTTCATCCCTGCAGAGGATGGAAAAGACGGGGAATTGCTTCCGATTGAAACGGATGAAGAATGGGATTTGATTGAAGAAGTATTAAATTCTTTGGAAGAAGAATTTGATATAGAGGACGAAGAATAAAAGGATAAAGTAGGCATTCCGGTGCCTACTTTTTTCTTGCTCAAGATGCCGATGCCTTGTGAAAATGTGTGGTTATTTTTGATTTTGCGGCCCACACTATGAAATAATCATAATTTCGGGAGGAAAATATGGATCAACAACTTTTCAAATTGGAAACGGAAAATGGAATCAAGACATGTAAAGTGCTTTTCACCTTTGACACGGACGATCATTCCTATTGCATTTATTCCATTGTTGATGAAGAGGGAAATGAAAGTGATGAAATTTCCGCTGTCCGCTACGAACTGGATGAAAATTTGGAAATGACCAATTTCCAGGAACTCGAAACTGAAGAAGAATGGGATATGGTGGAAGAAGTCTATAACACATTAATTGACACCTTTTCAGAAGATAAAACCTTTACAGCCGTTGATGAAGAGGGAAATGAAGTCGAATGCAAAATCGTTCATCAATTTGCAATTGAAGATTTCGGGAAATCATATGTGATTTATTCAATCGAAAATGAAGAAGAAAACAGCGGTCTTTACGCCGCCAGCTATGTATCATCGGAAGACGGTGCAATCCAGGAAATCTTCCCGATTGAATCCGAAGAGGAATGGAAAAAGGTTGAGCAAACCTTTGAGCTTTTAAATCAATCGAATCGATAAATCACTATTGGGAAATTTTCCTGCGGCGGCAAATCGAAGGGCCGCAGGAAAACAAGGTCTGCCATAGAATAGGACCTGTTACTTATAACCCATACATAACGGGACAAAAATGAAGTTCAAAAAGAACTTTTTTCATACAAAAACGTAAAAATACATAAAAGGGGAACGGGAAACCGTGTTTGAATATTGTTAATTTTTACGGATTTTTATATCATATGTTATGAAATGTTAGGGGGGACATATGTGGACCAGGAGATGATGGAAAAAATAAAGCAACGAAAGCAGGAAGGAAAAGTGGTCCGCCGAATTGTTGCAAGGGTCACGGTAATTGTCATCGCATGTATCTTATTCATTGGCATTTTCGGAACATTATATGTAAAAAGCGCTTTGAAGCCGGTTGATCCGGAATCAGAAGAGCAAATTCAAGTGGAAATCCCTATGGGGTCAGGAATATCCAACATTTCGAAGATTTTAGAAAAAAGCGGAATTATTAAAGACGCAACGATTTTTAAATATTATGCAAAATTTAAAAACCAATCCAATTTCCAGGCGGGAAATTATACGATGACGCCAAGCATGACGCTGGATGAAATCCTTGAAAGCTTGAAAACGGGCAAAGTGTATCGGGAGCCTGTCATGACCATTACGGTTCCAGAAGGAATGACGTTGGAACAAATAGGAAAAATTGTGGAAAAACGTACGAAATATACAAAAGAGCAATTCATGGAGCGGGTCAACAGCAAAGAATTCATTGAAAATGTCATGTCCACCTATCCGGAACTCTTTACGGATGAAATTTTAAATGGCAACATCCGGTATCCGTTGGAAGGATATTTATTTCCGGCAACCTATTCTTTTTATGACGAAAATGTTTCATTGGACGACATCATTCTGCCGATGATTGACAAAACCAACAGTGTGATCGGTGAATATAAATCCTTGCTTGCGGAAAAAGAAATGACGGTGCATGAACTGTTGACGTTCGCCTCTTTATTGGAAGAGGAAGCAACGGAAAAAACGGATCGCGAAACGATTGCGAGCGTCTTTTATAACCGTTTGGAAATCGGCATGCCTCTTCAAACGGACCCTAGTGTATTATATGCATTGGGGGGACATAAAGAACGGGTATTGTACGAAGATTTGAAAGTGCAAAATCCATACAATACGTATGTGAATCCGGGGTTGCCTCCGGGACCGATCGCCAATGCGGGTGTCGTTTCCATTGAAGCGGCTTTGAATCCGACAGATACAGAATATCTTTATTTCTTGGCGGATAAAGAAGGAAACAATCACTTTGCCAAATCGTTTGAAGAACACTTGCAAAATAAAAACCAATATATAAATAATGAATAGCCTCCATCCATAAAATAGCAGGTTCAATCTTTACCGGATTGAACTGCTATTTTTATGGTGTATTGAATTAAACGGCTTTCAGTCAAAGGTCGGAAATCGGATTTTTTTGAAGGAAAATCGGTTAAGAATGTTCGCTTTCCGGTCATTTTCATGTTATGATTAAATTTGATTTTTCCATAATGGTCATCGATATAAGCCAACTTGTTTGGTTTTTCTTTTTTTATATACAATCGAAGGAGCGAAAACATGGAGTTTTCAGAGGAATTTATAAAGTCCTTCATTCATCCGAGGAATGACTTGTTACTAAAAATGGAACAATATGCACAAACTCACCATGTTCCCATCATGCAGCTTCCAGCCATTGAAGTGTTGACGCAAATATTGCGGATTCAACGGCCAAAAACGCTGCTTGAAATCGGTACGGCCATCGGGTATTCGGCCATTCGGATAGCGGAAGCTTTACCGGATTGCCAGATCGTGACGATCGAGAGGGATGAAGAACGGATCCGGCTCGCTAAAGAATTTATCAAAGAGTCGGATGCAGGAAGTCGCATTACGGTGATTGAAGGAGATGCGTTAGAAGTGGATGTAACGGAATTTCCATCTGCTTTTGATGCTGTTTTTATAGATGCGGCAAAAGGCCAAAATATGCGCTTTTTTGAAAAATATTCTCCCCTGGTTCCTTCCGGTGGGGTCATTTATATCGACAATATCTATATGCATGGGTTATCGGACATTCCAATCGAAGAAGTGCCAAGAGGCAAACGCTCGATGATTCGGAAATTAAAAGAATTCACTGAGTGGATCAAAAACCATCCCGGCTACCACACGACTTTTGTTCCGGTTGGGGATGGTTTGCTAATTTGTTTAAAGAGGTGAACGTATTTGAAAAAACCAGAATTGCTTGTGACGCCGAAGTCACTGCCACATATAAAGGAATTGATTGATGCGGGTGCCGATGCATTTGTCATCGGAGAACAAAAATTCGGCTTGCGTCTTGCGGGTGAATTTTCCGTTGATGAAGTGAGAGAAGCGACGGAAATGATTCATCAGGCGGGCAAGAAAGTGTATGTCGCTTGCAACGCTTTATTCCACAACGACCGCATTGAAGCGTTGGATGAATATTTGCAAGAGATGAAGAAAATCGGTCCGGATGCCATTTTGTTTGGAGATCCCGCAGTTGTTGTGTCTGTCCGGGAATTTGGCATCGACATTCCATTGCATTGGAATCCTGAAACGACGGCAACAAACTGGTTCCAAGTGAATTATTGGGGAGACAGAGGAGCGAAACGTGCAGTGTTGGCCCGCGAACTCTCATTGGATGAAATCTTGGAAATCAAAGAAAACTCAAAATACGAAATTGAAGTGCAAGTGCACGGGATGACCTGCATTTTCCAATCCAAACGGAAATTGTTGGGCAATTACTTCCTGTATCGCGGCGAAGTGATGGAAGTGGAAAACCGCAAAGAAAATAAAAATATGTTCCTGCATGACAAAGAGCGGAACAATCGTTACCCTATTTATGAAGATATGAATGGCACACATATTTTCTCGCCAAACGACATTTGTTTGATTGATGAATTGACGGAGTTTTTTGAAGCGGGTATCGATGCATTGAAGATTGATGGAATTTTGCAAACGGAAGAATACATTACAACGGTGACGAAGCTTTACCGCCAGGCCATCGATGCGTATTTCGATGAAGGGGAAGACGCGTACGATGAAATCAAAGATGGATTGTATGAACAAATCAAAGCCATTCAACCGCCATTGCGTCCATTGGATACTGGATTTATTTATAAAGAAACCGTGTATTAAGAAAGGAGGGGTATGATGGCTTTACAATTGATCCAAAACGAAAACATCCGAGAAACAATTGAAGGAAAACGCGTCATTACAAAAAAACCGGAATTGCTTGCTCCTGCGGGAAGCCTGGAAAAATTGAAAGTGGCTGTCCATTACGGGGCAGATGCGGTATTTATCGGCGGCCAGGAATTCGGCTTGCGTTCCAACGCGGATAACTTTACGATTGAAGAGATGCGCGAAGGTGTGGAATTCGCGAAAAAATATGGGGCGGTCATTTATGTGACGACGAATATTTACGCCCATAACGAAAATATGGCGGGACTCGAAGAATATTTGCGCGCGATCGCTGATGTCGGCGTCAAAGGCATCATCGTTGCAGACCCGCTGATTATCGAGACTTGTAAAAAAGTGGCTCCGGAATTGGAAATCCATCTTTCCACACAGCAATCATTGACGAACTGGAAAGCGGTAAAATTCTGGAAATCTGAAGGGTTGGACCGGGTGGTTTTAGCCCGTGAGGTAGGTGCGGAAGAAATCCGCCTTATCAAAGAAAAAGTGGATATTGAGATTGAAACGTTTATTCATGGAGCCATGTGTATCGCCTATTCAGGCCGATGTGTATTATCTAACCATATGACGGCACGGGACTCCAACCGGGGCGGCTGCTGTCAAAGTTGCCGTTGGGATTACGACTTGTATGAAAACGTGGATGGCAAACAAGTGCCTTTATTCAATGAAGGCGATGCTCCATTTGCGATGAGCCCGAAAGATTTGAAACTGATCGAATCCATCCCGCATATGATTGAATTGGGAATCGATTCATTAAAAGTGGAAGGGCGCATGAAATCCATCCACTACGTTGCAACCGTTATTTCAGTTTATCGCAAAGTGATCGACAGCTATTGCGCCGATCCTGACAATTTCAAAATCAAGCGGGAATGGCTGGAAGAATTGGATCGTTGTGCGAACCGCGCAACAGCTTCCGCTTTCTTTGAAGGCGAACCAAGCTACAAACAGCAAATGTTCGGTTTCCATGCGAAAAAACCGGATTGGGATTTCGCAGGATTTGTGCTTGATTATGATGAAAATACACAAATGGTCACATTGCAGCAACGCAACTACTTCAAGACGGGCGATACGGTTGAATTTTTCGGACCGGAAATTGACACTTTCACAATGACGGTCGGCCAAATGTGGAATGAAGACGGCGAGCCGATCGAGGTGGCAAACCATCCGTTGCAAATCGTGAAATTCAAAGTGGATCAGCCATTACATCGTTATAATATGATGAGAAGAAGAAATAAAAAATAGCGAATTGACTTGAAACTAAATGCAATGTGTACTATGATGAATATTGTATTATTTGCATGATTTTAACAATTCGAAACAATTTTATATATTGCGATATAAAATTCGGTTATTAGAGGGCATCCGTTGGTTCTTCATGGTTCCAACACAACATATGCTTTTCTAATAACCGGGTTTTATCATATATAAGAAAAATTTTGCAATAAGCGAAAATGATTGCATTACAAAAGTGATGTTGCTTAAGGAGTGAGTGAGTTGTCAAACGAAAAACAATACCCAATGACATTAGCGGGTAAAGAAAAGCTTGAAAAAGAATTGGAATATTTGAAAACAGAAAAACGTAAAGAAGTGGTGGAACGCATCAAAGTGGCTCGCGGTTTTGGCGATTTGTCAGAGAACTCCGAGTATGATTCCGCCAAAGAGGAACAAGCTTTTGTGGAAGGCCGTATCTCTGCGATCGAAAATATGTTGCGCAACGCTGTCATTATTGAAGAAAATGAAAATGAGGCTGATATCGTCACTTTAGGTAAAGCGGTTACATTTGTTGAATTGCCTGATGGAGAAGAAGAAGAATATTTCATCGTCGGTTCTGCCGAAGCGGATCCGTTTGAAGGTAAAATCTCCAACGATTCTCCAATCGCAAAAGCCCTTCTTGGCCATAAAGTGGGAGATGTAGTGAAATTCACAACTCCTGGTGGAGAAATGGAAGTAAAAATCGTAAAAATCCGTTCTTCCAACGAGTAACTATATAACCAGTCATCAATATGGTCGACAAATTTTGGTTCAAGAAATTTGTCGACTTTTTCATTTGTAATATTTTTTTTAACAACTATATTAAAAATTTATTGGAAGTCGTCGTTTTTCTCATTTTATTGGTAAGATGGAAAGTAGTAGTAAGGAGGAATTGCATGGAAATGGAAGACCAAGAAATGAAAAGCCGTAGAATGAAACGACATTCTGACAATAAACGAAAAATGAACCGAATCCTGAATGTGCTGATTGCCATCGTCTTTGCTTTGATTGTGATCAATGTTTATTTTATCGTAAAAGATGATGGGGATCATGAAGTGGCTGAAGATACAAAGTCGGTCCAAGAAAAAAATGACCATGGAGAACACAAGGAAAATCCATCGGAGGAAAAGGATACAAATGATTTTATAGATGACAATGAACAAAATAACCATGAAGAGGGCGATGTTGAATCCGGAGCGGATGAAGATGAAATCATCGTTTCCGCTTCGACGGATGCAAATGTGGAAAAAGTCATCGTCAATAATAACTGGAAAGTGACGCCGACAAGACAAACAGGTGAACACGTTTCCGCATTTGAAGAAGGACATGTCGACTATGAGGAAAAATTGATCACCATCCGCAATGCCGTTGAGTTGCCGGAAGATGATATCATTTATTGGTCCGTACGAAATGACGGAACGGGGAAAGGGGCCGTTGCCGTTGTTTCATCGAAAGATTTGACCGAAAAATTCCGGGTTCATATCAAATGGATCGATAATTCCGGCTGGATTCCAATCAAAGTGGAAGTGCTGAAACAAATTCCAAAGAATTGACCTTTTCCATCTTTTCCGGTAATTTGGAATAGATGTTATTCAGAGGAGGAAAATGAATGAAAATAGCAGTCATCGGAGCAATGGAGGAAGAAGTGGAACTGTTGAGGGAAGCGCTGGAAAATAAACAGGTGACGACCATTGCCAACTGCGAATATACGACGGGTACATATAAAGGCAAAGATGTCGTGCTGTTAAAAAGCGGAATCGGAAAAGTGAATGCGGCGATGTCCACAACGATTTTGCTGCATCAATTTCAACCGGATGCGGTGATCAACACCGGTTCTGCTGGAGGATATGATCCGGAGCTGGAAGTGGGTTCCGTCGTCATTTCGGATGAAGTGCGCCACCATGATGTGGATTGCACCGTTTTTGGATACGAAATGGGGCAAGTGCCAAGAATGCCTGCCGCTTTTAAAGCCGATGAACAATTAATGAAATTGGCGGTCGAAGCGGTGGAAGAAATCGGAGATCATAAATACGGTGTAGGATTGATTTGTTCCGGCGATTCCTTTATGAGCGATCCGGAGCGGGTGGAAGCGGTGCGGAACCATTTCCCGCAAATGAAAGCGTGCGAAATGGAAGCGGCTGCCGTGGCGCAAGTATGCCACCATTTCGGAACGCCTTTCGTTGTGATTCGCGCATTATCGGATATAGCAGGAAAGGAATCCAATATCAGTTTCGATGAATTTCTGCCTTTGGCGGCGAAACATTCAACGGAGATCGTATTAAAAACCATCGAGAAATTATAAGGTCTCGAGAAGGTCTTGACGGTATCATTTTGGAAAAAGTAATATATAGGTAAGCGGTTATATTGATGAGGAGGTTAAATTATGGAATTAACATTGATGTTAGTTTCTGTTACGATTACTGCACTTGTAGGGCTTATCGCTTATTACGGTGCAAACAGCGATTTGGCTAAATTTAAAAAATAATGATTCAACGGAGGCTGGGACAAAACCCCCTCTAAAATGGAAACAGCCCATGAAATTTTGGAATGAAATTTCATGGGCTGTTTTTCATTTTTTCAATAAAAAATAAGGACCTCTTCTGTTAAAATTAAGTTAGCACACAAAACCTAACAGAAAGAAGGGTCCTTATGTTCAAATATTATAACATGAATCAATTAGTTTTGCCTCTAGATTTAGAAATAAAATTACAAGAAAATGATATTGCCTTCCACATTCACCATTTAGTTGAAAGTATTCCAGATGAAGCCTTCCAGCCGTTTCTTCGAAATACAGGTTGTCCTGCTTATCATCCACGCATGATGCTAAAAATTATTTTGTGTGCCTATTCGCAGTCTGTCTTTTCAGGTCGAAAAATTGAAGCGCTATTAAAGGACAGTATACGAATGATGTGGTTGGCACAAGGATATGAACCAAGTTATCGGACGATCAATCGTTTTCGTGTGCATCCGGAAGTAAAAGAATTAATTCGTCAATGTTTTGTCCAATTCCGTTGCCAACTGGTGGAAGAAAAGTTAATCGATCAAGAAGCCATTTTTATCGATGGTACGAAGATTGAAGCGAATGCCAATAAATTTACTTTCGTATGGAAGAAATCCATTGAAAAATACAACCAAAGCTTAATTGAAAAATCCAATCAGCTCTACAACGAACTGTTAGAGAAGGAAATCATCCCTGAAATGGAGCGGGAAAATGAGGGAGAACTGTCCGTTGAAGAACTCGCTCAAATGGTGCAACAAGTCGATGAAGTGATTACGGAATATGACCAAAAGATAGAAGCATCGCCCGATGCCACAGAACGAAAAGCATTAAGAAGCGAACGGAAATATCCGAAGCGAGTGTACAAACAGTTGATTGACTTGATTTTACGTAAACAAAAGTATCAAAAAGACTTCGAAATCTTGGGTGAACGGAATAGTTATTCCAAAACAGACTTAGATGCGACGTTCATGCGAATGAAAGACGACTATATGAAAAACGGTCAATTGAAGGCTGGATACAACGTACAAATCGCAACAGAAGGTCAATACGCACTAGCTTATAGCATCTTTCCAAATCCTACTGATACACGTACATTAATTCCGTTCTTGAATAAGATAGAAAAGGATTATTTTCCGTTGCCAAAGTATATTGTCGCAGATGCTGGTTATGGTAGTGAACAAAACTATGAAGACATCCTTTCGAATCGAAAATGTGAGGCACTCATTCCATATACCATGTATGAGAAAGAACAAAAGAAGAAATATAAACAAAATCCATTTCATCCAGACAATTGGATGTACGACGAAGAAAGTGATACCTACATTTGTCCAAATCAGCAGCGAGTAACCTTCCGTTATCGTTCTGTACGTACAGATAAGACTGGTTTCAAACGAGAATTGAAAATCTATGAATGTGAAAACTGTTCAGGATGTCCATTTCGTTCATCATGCACAAAAGCAAAGGAAGGCAATCACCGAAAGGTCATGGTGAATGAAAAATGGGAACAACAAAAAGAATATGTAAGAGCGAAGCTTTCAGAAGAAAAAGCTGGTTCTATTTTCCGTCAACGTAAAATAGACGTAGAACCAGTTTTTGGATTCTTGAAGGCTAATTTGCGTTTCACTCGATTTTCCGTTCGAGGAAAATCGAAAGTGGAAAATGAAATGGGCATTGCCTTAATGGCCGTGAATTTACGAAAATACACGGCCAACAAAGATCAACTAACCAAAAATAATGGGGATAAATGGAAAAAGGAGAATTTGAGCCAACTCAAATTCTCCTTTTTCCTATCTAGAAGCTAGTTTTGTCCCAGCCCCTTTTTCTTTTGAAAAAAAGAACTGAGCGGCCCTGCCGAAGAGCCGGCTCAGTCTTTTAATTTTTTCTCCCGTTCCCTCTCTCTTTCATTTTGATTATGTTTAAATTGCTGGTACAATTTCACAAGAGCTCTCTTTTCGATGCGGGATACATAGCTCCTGGAAATATTTAATTTTTTGGCGATTTCTTTTTGCGTCAACGGTTCTTCATTGTTCAGGCCGTAACGGTAAATGATAATCTCCAATTCTCTTGGATCCAATGTGTTCAGATAAGAATACAATTGTTCGAAGCTTTCTTTTTGTTCGATTTTCTCTATGGCCGGCTTTTCATCCAGCTGCAATATATCCCGGATTTGCAAAGATTGTCCTTCTTTGTCGACACCGATCGGTTCAAACAAAGACACGTCCTTTTGCACCTTTTTTTGGGCTCTCAAATGCATGAGTATTTCGTTTTCGATGCAACGTGCCGCATAAGTGGCAAGGCGGGTCTTTTTATCCGGGGTGTAACTGCTGACCGCTTTCATTAATCCGATGGTTCCAATGGAAATATAATCGTCCAATTGTTCGTGGGGTGGGTGGAATTTCTTTACAACGTGGGCAACGAGCCTCATATTGCGTTCGATCAGATCCAGTCTTGCTTGTTCATCGCCTGCCAGAAACCGTTCAATCGCTTCGGCTTCTTCTTCTGATGTGAATGGTTTGTGGAATGCCTGGCCTTTGAGGTATCCGAGGAATGCGGGGATGTCTAGCCACAGCTGAATCAGTGATGCAAATATACCGCCCAAGGAGCACATCCTTTCCGCTTTTTTCGACATTATATGAAATAGTTTATGCAAAAATGCGCAATTAGGCTCATTTTGTAGAAAAAAGGGAAATGGGATGGGGTATTGATAGAAATGCTGATTATTTGATAGTTTAGAAAATGTTTCAAATGTTGTACTATTATTTGGGGATGGCGGCCGGCGATGGAATGCATCCGCTACATAGGTTTCAAATCGAAGGTTATGCTATAATGGAATATAAAAAATTTTGTGAAGGGGAAGGAAAGGGATTTGTACAAGTTATTTTTGCCAAACGAATTTGTAACATCCGTGTTTGAAATTACGCCCGAGAAATTGAAACGGTTGGGAATTCGCGGCTTGATTACCGATTTAGATAATACATTAATCGAATGGAATCGAAAGGACGCAACGGAGGAAGTTGCGAAGTGGATGCGGATGATGCAGGAAGCGGGCATACAGATTGTCATCGCTTCCAACAACAGCGAAGCAAGGGTAAAACGGTTTGCGGAGCCGTTAAATCTCCCTTACGTTTACCGTGCGAAAAAACCGCTTGGACAGGCTTACAAAGCGGCGCTAAAAAAATTGCAATTAAATAAAAAAGAGGTTGCCATGATTGGCGATCAATTGCTCACGGATATTTTGGGGGCAAAGCGGCTAAATCTCTATACGTTTTTAGTCCGTCCAGTTGCGGAGTCGGACGGCTTTGTTACGCGCTTTAACCGATTTTTTGAACGGCGCTTGTTTAATGTATTAAGACGAAAAGGAATAACGATGTGGGAGGAAAGATAATGACGGAAATGCCAACTTGCATTGGCTGCGGTGTAAGAATACAGACGGAAAATCCGGAAGAACCGGGCTATGCACCGCCAAAAACATTGGAAAAGGAACAAATCATTTGCCAAAGATGTTTCCGGTTGAAGCATTACAACGAGATTCAGCCGGTCCGGTTGACGGATGATGATTTCTTGAGAATTTTGAACGGCTTAAGTGAACACGACGGCCTCATCGTGAAAATTGTCGATATCTTTGACTTCAACGGCAGTTTCATACCGGGTATACATCGTTTTGTGGGCAACAATCCGGTTCTGCTCGTCGCAAATAAATCCGATTTGTTGCCGAAGTCCGTCAAACGGGAAAAAGTGATCCGTTGGCTGAAACGGGCCTGCCGCGATTTCGGTCTATTCCCGGTTGATGTGAAGCTGGTGAGCGCCCATAAAGGGTATGGCATGGATGAAGTCATTGAAACGATAGAACAGTACCGCGACGGAAAAGACGTGTTTGTTGTGGGCTGTACAAATGTCGGTAAATCCACGTTCATTAATCAAATCATCAAACGGGTGACAGGGGAAGGCAATTTGATTACCACTTCCCATTTCCCTGGCACAACATTGGATATGATTGAAATTCCATTGGATGATGGAAAAGCCATTTATGATACGCCCGGGATTATCAACCATCATCAAATGGCCCACCATATTCATGAGAGCGAATTGAAGTACATCACGCCGAAAAAGGAAATAAAGCCGAAAGTGTATCAATTGAATTCCAACCAGACATTATTCATTGGCGGGCTTGCTCGATTTGATTTTCTGAAAGGGAACCGCAATTCATTCACCATTTATGTTTCGAACGATTTGCCGATCCACCGCACGAAGCTGGAAAAAGCGGATGCGTTGTATGAAGAACATAAAGGGGAGCTTTTATCGCCTCCTTCCAAAGAGTATTTGGAGTATTTGCCGGAGTTTGTCCGCCATGAGTTTTCCATCAAGGAAGGGAAGACGGACATTGTCATTTCCGGTCTGGGATGGATTACGGTGCAGCAGCCGAATGCGGTTGTAGCTTGCCATGCTCCTAAAGGGGTGGAAGTGTTTATCCGTCCTTCGTTAATTTAATAGAGAAGAGGGTTGGGAAAATGAAGAAATGGTTTGCTGTCATTGGCGATCCGATCGCCCATTCAAAATCGCCGTTTATGCATAATGCCTGGTTCCAGGAAATGGGGATTGATGCGGCATACATCCCCATTCATGTAAAAAGCGAGCATTTGAAAGAAGCGGTTTCGGCCTTGAAATTGCTAGGTGCAAGCGGATGGAATGTGACGGTTCCCCATAAAGAAGCCATCATTCCCTTTTTGGATGAAATTGATCCCATGGCGGTAAAAATGGGGGCGGTGAATACCGTTGTCCGGACAAAGGACGGCAAGTTAAAAGGGTATAATACCGATGGCGCCGGTTTCGTCCATTCATTGGAAGAAGCCGTTGGAAAGAACCGGGAGAAAAAAGTGCTCCTCATTGGCGCAGGAGGGGCAAGCAGGGGAATCGCTTTTGCGCTAAAGGAATATGGCTATCAACAGGTGGACATCGCCAACCGGACGGTCTCAAAAGCACAGGCAATCATAGAAGAACTTGGGGAAGGGACAAGTCTATCTCTTGACGAAGCGGAAAAACGACTGGATCAATATGGCATTGTCATTCAAGCCACTTCTTTGGGCCTATCAACTGGAGAAAAAAAGCTGCCGTTTTCTTTGGACCGTTTGCAAAAAGAGACAATTGTCGCGGATATTGTGTATAATCCTTTAATGACGCCTTTCTTGACAGAAGCGGAAAAACGGGGAGCTATAATTGTCACCGGATTGGGCATGTTTGTCCATCAAGGGGCAATCGCGTTTCATCATTGGCTGGGCCAATATCCGGATACAGAGAACATGATGCAAAAATTGATGGAACAATTAAAATAGACTACTAGGAGGAAATTATGCTTACTGGAAAACAAAAAAGATTTTTGCGGGCAGAGGCCCATCATTTGACCCCGATTTTTCAGGTAGGAAAGGGTGGGGTTAATGAACAGATGCTTCGTCAAATAGAAGATGCCCTTGAGGCGAGAGAATTGATCAAAGTCCGCATTTTGGATAATTGCGAGATGGACAAACATGAAGTGGCGGAAACCTTGGCGGAAGGAACGAAATCCGAGCTTGTGCAATTGATCGGGCTTACGGTCGTTTTATATAAAGAATCCAAGAAGCATAAAAGAATTCAATTACCTAAATAAACGATAAAGTCGGGTGTTCATGTATGAAAAAGGTCGGCATATTAGGGGGTACTTTCAATCCGCCTCACATCGGACATTTGATTATGGCAAATGAAGTTTACCATGCCTTGCAGCTTGACGAAGTCCGCTTTATGCCCAATGCCATTGCTCCACATAAAAAAAAGGATGATGAATCGACGAATGAAAATCGGCTGCGCATGGTGGAACTGCTCGTAAAACCTTATAAAGAATTTAAAGTGGAAACGATTGAGCTGGAACGGGGCGGAGTTTCTTATACGTATGAAACGATGGTCGCTTTAAAAGAACGGGAGCCGGATGTGGAGTTCTATTTCATCATCGGAGGAGATATGATCGACACGCTCCACACTTGGCATGAAATTGAGAAACTTGCAGAACTTGTCCGGTTTGTTGGAATCAAAAGACCAGGGACGAAATCCGAGTCGCCGTATAACATCATCATGGTGGAGGCTCCTGAAATCTCTTTATCTTCCACTCTCATCCGCAAGCGGTTTGCGATGGGCGGAACATTGAGATTCCTGTTGCCGCCGGAAGTGGAAGCTTACATACGAAAGGAAGGTCTGTATGGAGCGAAGTGAATATTTGGAACGAATCAAATCCCGAATGCCAGAAAAAAGATTTATTCATACAATAGGAGTAATGGAAACTGCAATCCAATTGGCTGAAAAGTACGGAGCGGATATGAAGGCGGCAGAAACCGCTGCCATTTTGCACGATGTGGCCAAATATGCCGATGAAGAATGGATGAAAACCATCGTGAAAGAACATGGCCTGGATCCAAGATTATTGGATTGGGGACCTGAGATTTTACACGGTCCTGTAGGTGCCTGGATTGCGGAAAATGAATTCCAAATTGACAATGAAGATATATTGAATGCCATCCGTTACCATACGACAGGTCGGGCAAATATGTCGACTTTGGAAAAAATTATTTATATCGCGGATATGATTGAGCCAAACCGCAAGTTTGATGGAGTTGAAAAATTGCGGGCGAAAGCGCAGGAAGACTTGGATAAAGCAATGCGTGCATGTATCCGCCATTCCCTTGCTTTTTTGGTGGAAACAAAGCAGCCCATTTATCCTGTTTCCATTGAATGTTACAACGATTATTATAAATAGTTTGTTTAACTTTTCGATTGTTTCGCAAAATATGTTTAAAAAAAGGAGAGGAAATTTTACTCGATGGCAGATCTTTTACAGCTAGTTTATAAAGCATTGGACGATAAGCATGCAGAAGATATCGTCGTATTAAATATGAAAAATATTTCCTTATTGGCGGATTATTTCATTATTTGCCACGGAAATTCAGACCGGCAAATCCAGGCGATTGCGAGAGAAGTGAAGGAAAAAGCCGAGGAACATGGATTTGATGTGAAAAGGGTGGAAGGTTACGATAACGCCCGCTGGGTATTGATCGATTTGGGTGATGTTGTTGTCCATATCTTCAACAAAGACGAGCGCCAGTTCTATAATTTGGAACGATTATGGGGAGACGCGCCGCAAATCGAAGTGGAGGCAGCAGGTGAATAGTTACGAGCGGTTCGCTGAAGTATATGATGTGCTCATGGAAGATATTCCATATGAAAAGTACGTGGAATGGGTGACAAATCATGCGCCATGTTCCGAATATCCAACCTTGTTGGATGTGGGCTGTGGAACAGGGACATTATCCATTCTGTTCGCTCGGGCAGGTTATCAGGTAAGCGGCATTGATTTATCGGAATCAATGCTTGCGATGGCAGAGGAGCGGGCCCAGGAAGCGGGCTTGTCCATCCCTTTCTATCAAATGTCCATGGATGAATTGGAAGGGTTTTCTGAAGTCGATGTTGCCGTCATTCCGATCGATTCTATCAATTATTTGCAAGAAGAACAGCAAGTGAAAGAAACCTTCAAAAGAATATATGAATCGTTGCGCATCGGAGGACAGCTGTTTTTTGACGTGCACTCCCTTTATAAAATGGATCACATCTTTTTACAGAGCCCATTTACGTATGATGATGGGGAAATCGTCTATATTTGGTATACAGAAAAAGGGGATGCGGAACATTCCGTTTATCATGACATCACTTTTTTTGTATTGGATGATGACGCCAATTTATATGAACGTTTTGATGAAGAACATTATCAGAGAACCTTTCCGATCGAAACGTATAAGGGCTGGCTGGAAGAAGCGGGGTTCTCCCAGGTATACATTACGGCCGATTGGGAAGAACAAACGCCATCGGCAACGAGTGAACGGATTTTTATCCGCGCCGTGAAGTGACCTCTTTTCAAACAGAAGGTAAATCCGGTATGATATTGGTAGCTCCATATGATTTACCTTCTGGAAGGGGTGCGCAATAATTTTCCAGGAAATTTTCAAAAAGTACGGAAAAATGATGGCCGCACCCGGAATCCTTTGCATCATCATGGTCATTTATTTTCTTCAGCAAGACCGTGCAGATGATACTGAACTCATTTCAACCATTCCTCAACAACAAACTCTCGCTGACAATGAAACCCTTCAATCGGAAGAGCCCGCTTCCGCAAAAGCCGTCGTGGATGTAAAAGGGGCTGTAAAATTTCCCGGAGTATATGAACTGACAACCGAAGACAGGATTATCGATGCCATTCAAATGGCAGGCGGTTATTCGGAAGAAGCCGATTCCAACTATATCAATCACGCACAAAAATTGCAGGATGAAATGGTGATTTACATACCGAAAAAAGGGGAGTCCCTTGAGGGGGAAGGACCATCATCCGTTGGTCCGGTTTTTGTGCAAAGCCAGAAAACAGCAGGCCAAAAAGATCCGTTGGTCAATATCAACACGGCCGATGAGTCGCAATTGACGACTTTGCCGGGAATCGGTCCTTCCAAGGCAAAAGCCATTATCCAATATCGTGAAGAAAATGGGAAATTTAAACAGATTGATGAACTCAAAAATGTTTCCGGCATTGGAGAAAAGACCTTTGAAAAACTGAAGGATCTCATTACGATATAATAGAATTTCAATTTTACAATACGGAGGGAATCATATGGAGCGAATTACTTGGGATCAATATTTTATGGCGCAAAGCCATCTATTGGCATTGCGAAGTACTTGTCCAAGACTGAGTGTAGGTGCGACGATTGTGCGCGAAAAGCGGATCATTGCGGGGGGCTACAACGGTTCCATCTCCGGTGCGGAACATTGCATTGATAAAGGTTGTTATATCAGGGACAACCATTGTGTGCGCACGATTCATGCGGAAATTAACGCATTGCTCCAGTGTGCAAAATACGGTATTCCTACCGATGGAGCAGATATCTATATCACCCATTTCCCATGTCTGCAATGCACAAAGGCAATTATCCAATCCGGCATCAAAAACGTTTATTATGCCAGCGATTATAAAAACGACCCTTATGCCATGCAATTGTTGGAACAGGCTGGGGTGGGCGTTGTTCAAGTGCCTTTCGACAAGTCGAAAATTGATTTTTTAAAGGATGAAAAATTCCAACTGGCGGTGGATTTATTGAACAAATTGCGGGAAATGGGAGCCGATGAAAAAGAATTATCCCTTTTTGAAGAGCAGGTGAAGAAATTATTTGATCCTGAAACATAAATGGATTTATTTCGCTTTGGCGGTGCTCATCGCTTCCGTCAGCGCCCATGAGACCGTATGGCTTTTGCTTTTGCTACTTCCCTTAGGGTTTCATGCCTATTTTAAAAAGTTCCATCCCTTTCATCTTGTTTTCTTATTTATGTGTGGGTTTGCCACGTTTTGTTATGTTTCATTTCAATTGAACGAAATTGAAAAGCCGATTCTTTTGCCAGGGTTTTATACATGGACGGATGAATATAAAATCCGTGGTGATACGTTAAGAGGGCTGATGAAAGACGCAGATGGAAGAAAAGTGTATGTAACGTATGTGCTGAATTCCGAAGAGGAAAAGCGCCGATTTGAATCCACTTCTTTGGCCGGCAAGCGGTTTTATGTGGAAGGGGAAGTGGTGGAGCCAAAAAGACCTTACCATGAATACAGTTTTCATATGCAAAGCTATTTGAAAAGCAAAGGTGCTGGTGGCATCGCGGAAATCTCACATTTGCAATATGCCGGCACGGAAAGATCCTTGCTTCAAAAAATCAGCCTGATGAGGTTTCATTTGAAAAAACATATTGAAAAAACCTTTCCATCCACATTGGCTCCCGAAGCGGAAGCGCTGCTCATCGGATGGCAGGAGGATGTGGATGATGAAACGAAAAGGGCATATCAAAAATTAGGTATTACCCATTTGTTTGCCATCTCCGGATTGCATATTGCCATTCTTGCCTTTCTTTTTTATGAATGTCTCATCCGTTTACATATAAGAAGGGAAATGGCGACGGTTCTTCTTATGGTGTCCTTGCCGGTTTACGCAGTTCTTGCCGGTGGTGCCCCATCTGTATGGAGGGCGGTGGCGGTAGTGGAACTTGTCATGCTTTCCCGATTAAAAGGCCGGCTTGCAGTGGATGATGCCCTTGCCATCAGTTTCATCGGATTTGTTTGGATGGGGCCATGGGTGATTTATCAGATTGGTTTCCAACTTTCTTATTTGGCTACGGCAAGTTTGGTTTATTCCAGCCGTTTTTTGCAATCCGAACACATTTGGTGGAAGAAGTCTTTTTATGTTACTTTCCTTTGCCAGCTAATGGTTTATCCTCTTTTGCTTTATCATTTTTATGAACTCAGTCTTTCCTCGTTTATTGTCAACCTGTTTTACGTGCCTCTTTTTTCCTTTCTTATCTTGCCCATCAATATCGGGTTACTGCTCCTTACCTTCATTCCATTGCCTTTATCCGATCTCATTTTTGCATGTTATGAGCCATTCCGGCTTCTGATCACAAACCTGACGTTCTTTCTGGAATCTCTGCCTTACCAAATGTGGATTCCGGGCAAGCCTCCCTTATGGCTGATAACCATTGCTTATATCGGCGTATTTATGGCTTTTTATTTAATCGATTGCCGGGCGAAACTGAAATACATAGTTCCTGTTTTATTTATTCCGGTTCTCCTTCTTCATTTTCACGGAAGACTGAATCCGCATCTGGTGATCACCTTCGTGGATGTGGGGCAGGGGGATTGCATCGTGATTGAACTCCCTTATCGGAAGAAAGTGTATATGATTGATTCAGGAGGGGTTTTGCGGTTTCAACAGGAAAAGTGGAAGGAAGGGATTCCCTTTGAAGTAGGCAAGCGGATTGTCGTTCCTTTTTTGAAAGGGAAGGGCATTTCGAAAATTGATGCGTTCATTTTAACCCATGCCGACAGCGATCATGTGGAAGGGGCGGAAGAAATTTTAAGGGAAATCCGGATAGGTGAAATTCATATCACTCCTTCTTCGTTGTCCAAGCCGGTGATGAATGATTTGGTTGCGGAGGCGAAGAAACAAAAAGTGCCAATCAAAGAGCAAATGGCGGGATTTGGATGGAAAGAAGGGGATGTGACCTTTCAATATCTTTGGCCCCATGATCTTAAGTATGAAGGAAACAACGATTCCCTCGTTCTATATTTGGAGAAGGGGGATTTTCAAGGCTTGTTTACAGGAGATTTGGAGGCAGAGGGGGAACGGAAGCTGATTGCAACCTACCCAAAGCTTTCCGCAATCGATTTGTTGAAGGCCGGCCATCATGGCAGCAGAACTTCCAGCAGCGATGAATTTATACAACGATTGATGCCCGTATTGACCGTTTTCTGTGCAGGGGAAAACAACCGGTTTGGCCACCCGCATAAAGAAGTGGTGGAACGGTATCAACGGAACGGTCTGAAAACGCTCACGACAGGGGAAGTGGGGACTATTGAAATCGTCGTGAAAGACCGGCAAATGGAAGTTAAAGCGGGCGCAGACTACTAAAATGAAGGATAAAAAAGAGTGTAGACAAGGTTTCCCTTGTCTACACTCTATTGAAAATTAAGCTACAGCATCAAAAATAATTGCAATAACAAACATTAATGTGAAGAATAAGAATGATACCAAGAAGCCTACTCCAGCGTCAATTGCGTCATTGCGTTTGCAAGAAGCATTTTCGCCTTCAAATGGGTTATGTGTAACGAAATTTTCATTATGATTTGCCATATGATAACCTCCTACTCAAAGTCCATTATAAGTCAATAGTTTATAAAAAGCTATATAAGATTGTTGAAATTCTCTTACTTTTCTCTTTCATTTTGACACAATTTATACAAAAAATACAGTTCTTTATTTGAATCGTGTATACTATTGTTACCGAAAGTTTTGGAGGTTCAAGAAATGTTTGCAAAAGTTTGGAAAGACATCGACAGTGGAAAAATCGCCCCCGTTTATTGCATCTATGGGGAAGAGACTTATTTCATAGATGAAACGATCCAACGGTTAAAAAAGGTTTTAAGTCAAACGGAAGAAGTGGAAATGACCACCTTCGATCTGGAAGAAACGCCGGTCGATTTTGTCATCGATGAAGCGGATACGTTCCCTTTTTTATCTGAACGGAAATTGATCGTTGCCAGAAATGCCACGTTTTTGAAAGCGGCCGAGAAAGGGGCGGAAAAAATTGAACATGATTTGAAGCGCCTTGAAAATTGGTTGAACCACCCTTCCGATTTCGCCGTTACGATTTTTACCGCCCCGTATGAAAAATTGGATGAACGCAAAAAAATTACAAAGCTCATGAAAGAAACGAGTGTCATGCTTCACGCGGAAGCGCTGGGGGAAAAAGATTTGGCCGTTTGGATCCAAAGCGAGGCGGCCAGATGGGGCAAAAAAATAGAAGACGATGCGTTGGATAAACTGGTGGAAATGGTCGGGGAAAATATGAATCAGCTTCAAATGGAAATTGAAAAAATGGCTCTCTATTTGGGGGAAGACGTTGTAATTACAAAAGAGCTGGTGGAGGATCTTGTTGCGAAAACCCTCGAACATGATGCATTTAAAATGTTGAACGCCTATTTTGCCCACAACACCCCTGAAGCTCTCCGGATTTATCATGATTTATTGCGCCAAAAGGAAGAGCCGATCAAATTGGTGGGGCTGCTTGCAAACAACATAAGAACAATGAACAGCGTCTATTATTTACATAAAAAGGGCTATCCGCCAACGCAAATCTCAAAGCAATTAAAAATCCATCCCTACAGGGTGAAACTGATGCTGGATCGAAAAGACCGCCCTACGGAAGAAAGATTGTTGAAGGCGTTGAACGACCTGGCCGAAATCGATTTGCAGCTGAAAACGACCGGGGGCAACAGGGAAAGATATTTGGAGATGTTTTTACTGAAAAGTTTATAGAAAGAAAAAGGCTATTAAAAAGTTTTTCCGCTTTTTAATAGCCTGATTTTTTGTTTCCGTATGAAAAAAGATCAATTGTCTGGGAAAACAATTGATCTTTTTATTTTAGTTCGCTTGAGCTAATTTTTTTGCAAGACGAGATTTTTTGCGGCTCGCTGCATTTTTATGAATGAGTCCTTTGCTTGCTGCTTTGTCAAGAGCTTTAGTTGCTTGGATCACTAATTCTTGAGCGTTGTCAGCACCGCTTGCGATTGCTTGCTCAGCTTTTTTCACAGCTGTACGCATTGCAGATTTAGCTTGTGCATTTGCAACGTTCGCTTTTTTAGTAGTTTTTACACGTTTGATTGCTGATTTAATATTTGGCATCTTTTCACCTCCTAAATGTAATACGAGATGACAATTTCTCTAATCAATTGTTAATACAACAGAAAACATTATACAAAAGGAAATCTATAATTGCAACACATAAACGCAAAGAATATTTACTTGACAGATTGAACATGATAGAAAAGAGGTGATCATCATGCAAGAAATCAATTGGAACAGAACAGACCTGATAGATGAAACGGAAGAGGTCGTACAGCATCAGACGAGACAACAAAAAGAGCAATTAGATGACTCGGAAGGCGTCCGATTTGAAGAATTCAACGAAAAACGTGTCAAAGTGACAAAAGTGACCGTCAATAGTGAAGGAGCCGAAGAAATCGGGAAAAAAGAAGGGCAATACATCACGTTGACGGTTCCCACTTTAAATATTGATGACCATGACGGAATCGAGCAATTGGCAGAATCTTTTCTGAAATATATCGATGAAATTCATAAAGACATTGAGCTCACAAAAGACAGCAAAGTGTTGGTCATTGGTCTCGGAAACAAGACGATTACACCCGACGCCATTGGACCCTTTACCATTGATGCAATGCAGGCGAGACAGTTGGAAAACCATGTGGAACAATTTGTTTTGTATGCGCCGGGGGTTACTGGGCAGACGGGATTTGAAACGAGCGATTTTGTCCATGCATTGACAGAAAAAATTCAACCGGATTTGGTGCTCGCCATAGATGCCCTGGCGACAAGGGGGACATCCCGATTATGCAAAACCATCCAAATCACAAATACGGGTATTCATCCCGGTTCCGGCGTCGGGAATCAGCGGGCGGAAATTTCAAAAGAAGTGTTGGGGGTTCCGGTAACCGCCATTGGTGTTCCCACGGTGGTGGATGCAACGGTGATCATTGCCGATGCGGTGGATAAAGTATTCCGTTCCATTGCGAAAAAAATTCAAGAGAAAGATAAACCTTCCGGAAAACTGGCTGTCACAGCCTGGACTTCCGATACTTCCGAGGAGGATGTCGACTTTAATGTCATTCGTCCGATTTTTGGCGAATGGTCCACCTGGTCGAAAGCGGAAAGGAGACAATTATTCGAAGAAGTGCTCCTGTCCAATTCCCAACGATTGATTGTGACACCAAAAGAAGTCGATATTTGGATGACGAAATACTCGACACTGATCAGCAATTGTCTGTTTAGATGGATTGAGGAAAAAGTGAACTAGTTCTAAAAATTCTCTCTCTTCCATATCGTAGAGGAAGGAGAGGATGCTGAAATGAAAAATTTTAAAAGATTTGTACTGACGATACTTTTCTTTTTCTCGTTACCGATCGTGATAGGAATGATGCCTTTCCCAAACAACGAGAAATTTGTGCCTGCTACACCAGAAGAGAAGATACTCTATGCGGCGAATGATTTGGTAGTTTCTGATGTGTCGCCTCCAAAAGATCCGTTTAAAGTGTTGCTGTTGTTCACCCATTCCCATGAAACCTATAAACCGTTTCTGGAAAATGAAAAGGGAATGGTCGCCGTTTATGACGATCAAGCCAATTTATATTCCATGCATCAGCTGTTTGAAGATTATTTCCGGTTGAACGGGATCACAGCCAGCACCCTTGATGTGGATGTGATGTCCGTTTTGAAGGAAAACGGAAAAACGATCGTTGATGCATATAAAACGGTAAGGCCATATGTTGCCGAAGAATTGAAGACAAATCAATATGACCTGATTTTGGATATTCATCGGGATTCCACTTCCCGCAATAAGACGACCGTTGTCCATAAAAATGTTTCCTATGCGAAAGTGTCCTTTGTCATTGGTGCGGAAAACCCGAATTACAAATCCAATAAGGCCATCGCCCAAACCATCAGCAATTCCATGAATGAAATTATTCCGAATATTTCCAAGGGAATTATTGAAAAGAAGGGGACGGGAGTAGATGGAGTGTATAATCAAGATTTGGCGAAGGAATTTATTTTAATTGAAATCGGCGGCATCGATAACACGGAGGATGAAGTGTACCGGACGGTGGCGGTGTTGGCACAAGCGGTGGCAAACAGTCTGGTTGAAAAATGATCGCGTTTGTAAGCGTTTAAAGGGTCCTCTTTTAAACGCTGTTTTTTTGCACGAACCGAATCGTGTATGCCCCTTATTTTGCTATACTTGTTTATTATTGTGCTTTCGTCCCGGTTCATAGTATAATTCAACTTAGTTTATATTTTATGAAGAACAAAAGAATGAAAGAATACGCTATAAATCAGAACAGTATATACGGAAAGTTTAAGCCTCCTGCGAAAGCGAGTGTAGACGGACAACGATCGCATGGAGGCATTTGTTAGGAGTGGAGATATGAATCGCGAAGAACGATTAGAACGTCAAAAACGCATCAGAAACTTTTCAATTATTGCCCATATTGACCATGGCAAATCCACATTGGCCGACCGCATTTTGGAAAAAACGAAAGCGTTGACTGAACGGGAAATGAAGGAACAGCTGCTGGATTCCATGGACATTGAACGGGAACGGGGCATTACGATCAAATTGAATGCCGTTCAGTTAAAATATCAGGCAAAAGATGGACAAATTTATATTTTCCATTTAATCGACACCCCTGGACACGTCGATTTTACATATGAAGTGTCAAGAAGTTTGGCCGCATGTGAAGGGGCCATTCTGGTGGTGGATGCGGCGCAGGGAATCGAGGCGCAAACGCTTGCCAACGTATATTTGGCCCTGGATAATGATTTGGAAATATTGCCGGTCATCAATAAAATCGATTTGCCTGCAGCCGATCCCGAAAAGGTGCGCAGAGAAATCGAAGACGTGATTGGCTTGGATGCGGAAGACGCCGTGTTGGCGAGTGCAAAAGCCGGCATCGGTATTGATGAACTTCTGGAACAAATCGTCGAAAAAATCCCTGCCCCATCGGGAGATCCTGACGCACCGTTGCAAGCCTTGATTTTCGACTCTTACTATGATTCCTATAAAGGCGTCGTTGTATTGATCAGAATCGTCAACGGTACCGTAAAACCGGGGGATAAAATCCGCTTTATGGCGACAGGCGCCGAATATGAAGTGGTGGAAGTCGGGGTACATACGCCAAAAATCAATCCGGTCGAAGAGTTGACGGTGGGAGATGTAGGTTACATCACGGCCTCGATCAAAAATATCAGCGATACGAATGTCGGTGATACCATCACCCTTGCCGACCGTCCGGCGAAGGAGCCTCTGCCGGGTTACCGGAAATTGAATCCGATGGTGTTCTGCGGACTTTACCCAATCGATACGGCAAAATATAACGATTTGCGAGAAGCCCTTGAGAAACTCGCATTGAATGATTCGGCTCTGCAATTTGAACCGGAAACATCCCAGGCATTGGGCTTTGGATTCCGATGCGGCTTCCTGGGATTGTTGCATATGGAAATCGTCCAAGAGCGTCTGGAGAGAGAGTTTAATTTGGATCTTATTACAACAGCGCCATCGGTTATTTATGAAGTGGAAATGACGGACGGTTCCAAAGTGAGAGTGGACAATCCGTCCATGATGCCAGCTCCTCAAAAAATCGACCAAGTGCTGGAACCGTATGTGAAAGCGACCATCATGGTGCCGAATGATTATGTCGGTGCCGTAATGGAACTTTGCCAAAGAAAACGCGGCACATTCATCAATATGGATTATATTGATTCAACGCGCGTAACAATCATTTATGAAATGCCGCTATCTGAAATCGTTTATGATTTCTTCGACCATTTAAAATCAAGCACGAAAGGATACGCTTCCTTCGATTATGAGTTGATTGGATATAAACCATCCAAATTGGTGAAAATGGATATATTAATCAATGGCGAGAAAGTCGATGCATTAAGCTTTATCGTCCATCGGGATTTCGCTTATGAACGGGGCAAAGTGATTGTGGAAAAACTGAAAGACATCATCCCTCGCCAACAATTCGAAGTGCCGATTCAGGCGGCGATCGGAACAAAAATCATCGCCCGTTCGAACATCAAAGCGATGCGCAAAAACGTGCTGGCCAAATGTTACGGGGGAGACATTTCCCGGAAACGCAAATTGCTTGAAAAACAAAAAGAAGGTAAAAAGCGCATGAAACAGGTCGGTTCTGTCGAAATCCCGCAGGAAGCATTCATGGCCGTATTGCGAATGGATGAAGAAAATAAATAAAGTGCTTGCCGAATTTGGACATAGCCACGTTGCTATGTCTTTTTTTCATTTCCAACAGCTTTCAATCCCTTCCATATTTTTTGCCGTTTAATGACTGAAACGATGGAAAACAATAAGTGAAAAGAATCAACCGTGATTCAGTGACTGGGAGGGATTTGAAAATTGAAAAAACCGTTTTATAAACGTTGGTGGTTTATTGCGCTTGTCATCGTTTTTGTGATCGCTCTTATCGGTTCTTTATCCGGAGGCGACGAAAAGGAAGTGGCGGATGATGCGGATAACGCTTCAGCCCCTGCGGAAGATAAGAATGCCGTTGAGGAGGAGAATAAGGAAACGGATGTAGCTGATGAGGAAGCGGCCGATACAGCTCCTGAAACGGCAAAAGAAGAAGTGCCAAGGGAGTATAAGGCTGCATTGAAGAAAGCCGAAACCTATGCCAAAACGATGCACATGTCAAAGGCGGCCATTTATGATCAATTGGTTTCTGAATACGGGGAAGGTTTCCCGGCGGAAGCCGCCCAATATGCCGTCGATCATCTGGAATGGGATTGGAAAGAAAATGCATTGAAAAAAGCCAAATCTTATGCGGAATCGATGAACATGTCCAACTCGGCGATTTATGATCAGCTCGTTTCCGAATATGGGGAAAAATTCACTCCGGAAGAAGCGCAATATGCAATCGATCATTTACAATGACAGAAAGCCATTCGGTCATCGGGTGGCTTTTTTCTGTGCCTTCAACATTGAATTTTCGGATTGAAAATGTACAATAGTAAGATAAATAGTAGAAAGAAGGGTTTCCATGGTCCGAGGGGTTTACATCCATATCCCGTTCTGTCATCAAATATGCAATTACTGTGATTTTAACAAAGTGTATTTCCACAAACAGCCGGTGGATGAATATATCGAAGCGGTCGGGAAAGAGATGGCGATGGCCGTTTTAAACTCGCCTGAGCAATTTGCAAATCTGGAAACGATCTATTTGGGAGGGGGCACGCCAACAGCCCTTTCCCCAAGGCAGCTTGACCGCCTGTTGGAGCTCATTGCCCAACATTTATCAACCGATGTGTTGGAGTTCACAGCCGAAGCCAATCCGGATGAACTGACCGTCGATAAATTGAAAGTGTTAAGAAGCGGAGGGGTCAACCGTTTAAGTTTAGGGGTCCAATCTTTTGATGGACAACTTCTAAAAAAACTGGGGAGAACCCATACAAATGACGAAGTATATCGCGCCATTGAAAACGCGATGGAAGCCGGCTTTGAAAATATCAGCATCGATCTGATGTACGGTTTGCCGGGACAGTCGATGGAGCAATGGGAGGACACCCTTGAAAAGGCGCTTGCATTGAATTTGCCGCATTATTCGGCTTATTCATTGATCGTGGAACCGAAAACGGTTTTTTATATTCAATATTCAAAAGGAAAACTGCAATTGCCGGAAGAAGAGCTGGAGGCAAAAATGTATGAACGTTTGATGGAGAAAATGGAACAGGGCGGTTTACATCAGTACGAAATCAGCAATTTCGCCAAGGAAGGTTTTGAATCCGTCCACAATAAAATTTACTGGGACAACGATGAATATGCGGGATTTGGCGCCGGTGCCCACGGATATATCAAGGGCGTCCGCTATTCCAACCATGGTCCCATCAAAAAGTATCTGCAGTCCATCGGGATGGGACAACTTCCTGTTCTTCACAGCCATCAAGTGACATTGATGGAAAAATGCGAGGAAGAAATGTTTTTGGGATTGCGGAAAAATGAAGGGGTATCCTTCAAACAATTTGAAATGAAAATGGGTTTTTCCATGAAAGAAAAATACGGTGAAATTATCAACGAACTGAAGAATGAAGGGTTGGTCACGGAAGAGGAAGAACGATTGAAGTTGACAAAAAAAGGCCGCTTCTTGGGCAATGAAGTGTTTCAACAATTTTTGTTGAGCGAGTAGGGGTATTTCGTTGACACTGATTCATTGTTTTGTTAATTTAATTATAGTATTAGCACTCTCGCTTCTTGAGTGCTAACAGAGGTGGTTTTCATGTTAACTGATCGTCAATTACAAATCTTGCAAGTTATCGTTGATGATTTTGTTACGTCAGCTCAGCCTGTAGGATCCCGTCAGATTTCCAAGAAGAAGGGAATCAATTATTCTCCCGCCACAATCCGGAATGAAATGGCGGATTTGGAAGAGCTGGGATATTTGGAAAAAACGCATGTATCATCCGGGCGCATCCCTTCTGAAAAAGGGTACCGTTATTATGTTGATCACCTATTGCAGCCAAAGCGCATGTCTGTAGAGGAAATAAATTTGATTCAATCCATTTTTGAGAAGCAAAAAGTCGAAGTTGAACAAATTATCCGGGAGTCTGCCAGCATTTTGTCTGAATTGACTTCCTATACTGCGATTTTGCTCGGCCCGAATGTGACGGAACACAGGGTCAAACGTTTTCAAATCATTCCGCTATCCAAACAAACTGCTGTTGCGATCATTGTGACAGATATGGGTCATGTCGAAAACCAAGTCATTTTATTGCCTGAGGGCTTTTATTCATCGGATATTGAAAAAACGGTGAATATTTTAAATGAACGTTTGATTGGGGTTCCATTGATCCATCTTCAAAGCAAATTGGAAAAAGAAACGTATGAAGTGTTGAAACAACATGTCCATATGGCGGATTCCATCATTCAATCATTGCTAAAAGTTGCATCTGTGGAAAATGATAGTAAAATTTACTTTGGCGGCAAAACCAATATGTTAAACCAGCCGGAGTTCCACGATATCAATAAAATCCGTCAACTGTTGGATTTAATGGACAAAAAGAGCCAAGTCATTTCTCTGTTCCAGCCGGTGAAACAGGGAATTACGATCCGCATCGGATCCGAAAACAATCATATCGCTGTGGAACACTGCAGTGTGATCACAGCGTCTTACAGTGCCGGAGAAGATCAGAACGGGGCGATTGCCATCATTGGTCCAACCCGGATGGATTATAAGCGGGTCGTAACATTGCTTGACATTGTAAGAAGAGGGTTATCCAGAACTTTATCCGAAAAATTGAACGATGGACAGTAAGGAGGATTTTAGGTGTCCGAAACGGCAGAAAACAAGAACAAACAGGAAGAAACGATAGAGAAAGAAGAACAAATCGAGAAAGCGGAAAACGCAACCATTGAAGAAGCTTCCGTAAACGATGAAGCGGCAAACAATGAAGAAGCGGACAAATCGGCTGAGGAAAGTTCAGAAGAAGTTTCCGTGGATGCTTATAAAGCGAAAATCGCCGAGTTGGAAGCGAAATTGGCGGAAGAAGAAAATCGGTATTTAAGATTGAGAGCGGATTTTGAGAATTTGCGCCGTCGCAGCCAGCTTGACCTGCAAGCTGCTGAAAAATACCGCGCTCAAAGCCTATTGACAGATTTATTGCCGGTCATTGATAACTTTGAAAGGGCATTGCAGGTGAAAGTTGCTTCTGAGGACGCAAATTCTTTATATAAAGGCATTGAAATGGTCTACAATGCCCTTATCGAAGCGGCCAAAAAAGAAGGGCTTGAAGTGATTCCGGCTGTCGGTCAACCATTTGACCCGAATGTTCATCAGGCCATCATGCAAGAATCAGACCCTGAAAAAGAGTCTGGCATCGTATTGAAGGAATTGCAGAAAGGCTATAAATTGAAAGATCGCGTATTAAGACCTTCCATGGTTTCTGTAAATGAATAATGAAATTTGTGTGTGAAATAGGAGGCAAAATTGAATATGAGTAAAATTATTGGTATTGACTTAGGAACAACAAACTCTGTTGTAGCTGTATTAGAAGGCGGGGAGCCAAAAATCATTCCAAACCCGGAAGGCAACCGTACAACTCCTTCTGCGGTAGCGTTCAAAAATGGCGAACGTCTTGTGGGGGAAGTGGCAAAACGCCAAGCAATCACAAATCCGAACACAATTCTTTCCATCAAATCCCACATGGGAACTGACTATAAAGTGAAGGTGGAAGATAAAGAATATACTCCTCAAGAAATTTCAGCAATGATTTTACAATATTTGAAAAGCTATGCCGAAGACTACTTGGGCGAAAAAGTGACAAAAGCGGTCATCACAGTTCCTGCATATTTCAATGACGCCCAACGCCAAGCGACAAAAGATGCAGGCCGCATTGCGGGCTTGGAAGTGGAACGTATCATCAACGAGCCTACTGCCGCAGCGCTTGCCTACGGTTTGGATAAATTGGAAGAAGACCAAAAAATCCTGGTTTTCGACCTTGGCGGCGGAACATTCGACGTTTCCATCCTTGAACTCGGCGACGGCGTATTTGAGGTGCTTGCGACTGCCGGTGACAACAAACTTGGCGGTGACGATTTCGACAAAAAAATCATTGACTACTTGGTGGAAGAATTCAAAAAAGAACATGGCATTGATCTATCGAAAGATAAAATGGCCATGCAGCGCTTGAAAGATGCAGCGGAAAAAGCGAAAAAAGATTTATCCAGCGCCACTACAACACAAATTTCATTGCCATTCATCACTGCGGGTCCAGAGGGTCCATTACACTTGGAAACATCTTTAACTCGCGCAAAATTTGAAGAATTAACAAAAGACCTAATTGAACGTACGATGGGACCTGTACGCCAAGCGCTTTCCGATGCTGGTCTATCCGCTTCCGAAATCGATAAAGTGATCCTTGTGGGCGGTTCTACACGCATTCCTGCTGTTCAAGAAGCGGTGAAACGCGAAACTGGCCATGAGCCGCATAAAGGGGTAAACCCGGATGAAGTGGTGGCCATGGGTGCAGCCATTCAAGCAGGGGTTATCTCCGGAGACGTGAAAGATATCGTTCTATTGGACGTAACTCCGCTTTCATTGGGTATCGAAACAATGGGCGGCGTGTTCACAAAATTGATTGAACGCAACACAACAATCCCAACATCTAAATCTCAAATTTTCACAACAGCGGCAGATAACCAACCTGCAGTGGATATTCACGTATTGCAAGGTGAACGTCCAATGGCAGCGGACAACAAAACGTTGGGCCGATTCCAATTGACGGATATTCCACCGGCTCCTCGCGGTGTACCGCAAATCGAAGTGACTTTCGATATCGACAAAAACGGTATCGTGTCTGTTAAAGCGAAAGACCTTGGCACTGGAAAAGAGCAAAAAATCGTGATTCAATCGAACTCAGGTTTATCTGATGAAGAAATTCAACGCATGATTAAAGAAGCGGAAGAAAACGCTGAAGCGGACAAAAAACGCAAAGAAGAAGCCGATCTCCGCAACGAAGCGGACCAATTGGTATTCCAAGTGGATAAAACAATCAACGAATTGGGCGACAAAATCACGGAAGATGAAAAGAAATCCGTGACGGAAGCGAAAGAAGCTTTATCAAAAGCGTTAAAAGATGGTAAAATTGACGAAATCAAATCTGCGAAAGAAAAACTTGAAGGTGTGCTTCAACCTTTGATCATGAAAGTATATCAAGAAGCTGCACAACAGGCACAAGCAAACCAGCCTGATGGAGAAGGCAAAAAAGATGACGGTGTAGTGGATGCGGATTTTGAAGAAGTGAAAGACGACGATAAATAATAAAACTGCCATGTTGGTGAAAGCGAAAGGCGGCTTGATTTGAATCACCCTCCTTCGCGCCGCCTTTTCGCCTCTTTTATCAACATGGCTGTACTATTCATCAGCGATTGGTTGTTGAATACATGGGTTGGATGAAGTCAAAGCCGTTTCTGGTCTTTGACTTTTTCCATGAATATAGACGAATTAAAACGTAACTATCGCACACGCTTGCATTAAAAATCCGATAATTTGATGAAGCGTTTGCGGCAGGTACAACATTTGGCGGTTATAACGTAAACAAAACTTTAGCATATATGATAAAATAGACGTTATGTTAAAGAGAGCGAGTGTGAGGTAATGAAACGCGACTATTACGAAGTCCTTGGCGTCAGCAAAAACGCGACAAAGGATGAAATCAAAAAAGCTTACCGGAAATTATCGAAAAAATATCACCCGGACTTGAACAAAGAACCGGATGCAGCGGAAAAATTCAAAGAAATCAATGAAGCCTATGAAGTGTTGAGCGATGATCAAAAAAGGGCACAATACGATCAATTCGGTCACGCCGGAGTCAATGGCCAAGGCGGCGGCTTCAGCGGCGGCGGATTCGGCGATTTCGGCGGCTTTGGCGGCTTTGAAGATATATTTGATACGTTTTTTGGCGGCGGTTCAAGACGAAGAAGAGATCCGAATGCTCCAAGAAAAGGGGACGATTTGCAATATCGCATGAACATTTCTTTTGAAGATGCGGTGTTTGGGAAACAAACAGAAATCGAAATTCCAAGGGAAGAAGAGTGCGATACTTGCCACGGTTCCGGCGCAAAACCTGGCACAAGTCCAAAAACGTGCGATAAATGTAACGGAACAGGGCAAATCAGCCAAGCGATTGAAACGCCTTTGGGCCGAATTGTCAATCGACGCACTTGTGGTTCCTGTCATGGAACTGGTAAAATAATCGTTGAAAAATGTCCGACTTGTGCTGGAAAAGGCAGAGTCCAAAAACGGAAAAAAATCAAAATCACCATTCCTGAAGGGATCGATGACGGACAACAATTGCGCGTGGCTGGCCAAGGGGAACCTGGCATCAATGGAGGACCTCCTGGTGATTTATACATCGTCTTCAAAGTTGGAAAACATCCTTACTTTGTACGGGAAGGAGACGATATATACTACGATTTGAAAATCACGTTCCCGCAAGCGGCTTTGGGGGATGAGATTGAAGTTCCGACCATTCATGGCAAAGTGAAATTCAGAATTCCGCCTGGCACTCAATCCGGCGCCCAATTCCGTATCAAAGACAAAGGTGTCAAAAATGTCCATGGTTACGGCAGAGGACACCAATACGTAAACGTGAAAGTCATCACGCCAACGAAATTGACAGAACGGCAAAAACAATTGCTTCGTGAATTTGCGGAAATCAGCGGCGATATTCCGGAAGAACAAAGCAGTTCATTATTTGATAAAATCAAAAAAACGTTCAAAGGTGAGTCAAAATAAGGAATCATAAGTAAAAATTGGAGTGTGATTGCAAGTGAAATGGACTGAATTATCTGTGCTGACAACTGATGAAGCGGTTGAAGCCGTTTCAAATATTTTTCATGAAGCTGGAGCCAGCGGAGTGGTGATTGAAGATTCATCAGAATATCTAAAAGAGCGTGAAAATAAATTCGGTGAAATTTACGCCCTGAATCCGGACGATTATCCTGAAGAAGGGGTGATTGTCAAAGCATACCTTCCCGCTTCCAGCTTCTTGGCTGAAACCATCGAAGAGATAAAACTTGCAATCGCAAACTTGAAAAATTTCAATATCAACGTGGGACAAAACATCCTGACAACTTGCGAAGTGAACGAAGATGATTGGGCGACTTCCTGGAAGCAATATTACCATCCGATCAAAGTATCCGAACATTTCACGATTGTTCCAACTTGGGAAGAATATGAACGGAAAAATTCCGATGAACTGATCATTGAGCTCGATCCCGGGATGGCCTTCGGTACGGGTACCCATCCGACGACGGTGATGTGTCTGCAAGCGTTGGAGAAAGTCGTGAAACCGGGAGATGTGGTCATCGATGTCGGCACCGGCTCCGGGGTTCTTTCGATTGCTTCAGCCCTTTTAAAGGCAGGCAAGGTGATTGCTTTGGATTTGGATCCCGTTGCTGTAAAATCAGCAAAAGAGAATGTAGAGCTAAATCATGTCGATTCAATCGTTGAAGTGCATCAAGGAAATCTTTTGGAGACGGTTCAAACGGAAGCGGATGTCGTGGTGGCCAATATTTTGGCGGAAGTAATCATGACCTTTACCGATGATGCGTATGGGATTCTGAAACCGGGCGGCACGTTTATTACATCCGGCATCATCGGTGCGAAGAAAGAAGATGTGAAAAGCGCCCTCGAAAAATCAGGTTTTTCCATAGAAGAAGTATTAATGCTGGAAGATTGGGTATCCATCATCGCGAAAAAATAATTTATGGAGTTGTCGATAAGACAACTCCTTATTTTAGGAGGACAGAATGCAGCGGTATTTTGTTGAGGAATCATTCAATGACCAAAAGCAAATGACGATCACCGGCGAAGCTGCCCGGCATATTTCAAAAGTCATGCGCATGCGGAAAGGCGAAAAAATAATTGTTGTTCAAAACGGTATTGCTTATGTTTGCACCATTCTTTCAATAGGTCAGGACGTGAAAGTGGAGCAGACGGGGGAAACGGTGCCATCACCGGAAATGCCCGTTCAGGTGGATATCGCTTGCGGTTTGCCGAAAGGGGATAAACTCGAGTTCATTGCGCAAAAAGGAACCGAACTCGGCATGCATGCATTGCTCCCTTTTGCAGCGGAGCGTTCCATCGTGAAATGGGATGAAAAAAAGAGCGACCGGAAAATCGAACGTTTATCGAAAATTGCCCAGGAAGCGGCGGAACAGTCCCACCGAACGTTAGTGCCGAAGATTTTTCCACCTCTTTCATTCCAACAGCTCCTGGAAAGAATTCCGTTTTATGATGCCGTATTTGTTGCCGATGAAGAAGAGGCGAAGGGCGGGCACACAAGATTTGCGGACAAGCTAAAAAAAGTGTATGATAAAGAATCGAAGTCCATTTTATTTATTTTTGGGCCGGAAGGTGGACTTTCAAGGAAAGAAGTGGAAGCCTTTAAAGAACAAGGCGCAGTCACTGTTGCTTTGGGTCCCAGAATATTACGAGCGGAAACGGCACCTTTATATGTGCTTTCTGCCATATCATATGAATTTGAATGAAAGAGGTGTGTTGCCTTGCAAACTGTGGCCTTTCACACATTAGGCTGTAAAGTGAATCACTACGAGACCGAGGCCATTTGGCAATTATTTAAAGAACATGGCTACGAACGAGTTGATTTTGAAGAACAGGCAGACGTTTATGTGATAAATACGTGTACGGTGACAAATACAGGGGACAAAAAATCCCGCCAAGTCATCCGCAGGGCGATCCGTAAAAATCCGGACGCGGTGATTTGCGTGACAGGCTGCTATGCCCAAACATCCCCGGCGGAAATTATGGATATCCCCGGCGTAGATATTGTAGTCGGTACGCAAGATCGCGCGAAAATGCTTGATTATATCGAGCAGTACCGCAAAGAAAGACAGCCGATCAACGCAGTCCGCAATATCATGAAAAACCGTGTGTTTGAAGAAATGGACGTTCCATATTTTACGGACCGCACCCGCGCTTCATTGAAAATCCAGGAAGGCTGCAACAACTTCTGCACCTTCTGCATTATTCCATGGGCACGTGGACTTATGCGTTCCCGCGACCCTCAGGCGGTCATCAAACAAGCTCAAGCCCTTGTCGATGCAGGCTATTTGGAAATCGTCTTGACCGGCATCCACACAGGCGGTTACGGACAAGACTTCAAAGATTATAATTTGGCGCAGCTTCTTCGTGACATCGAAGCGAATGTGAAAGGTATCAAGCGTTTGAGAATTTCATCCATTGAAGCTTCCCAATTGACGGATGAAGTCATTGACGTACTCCGCGAATCGAAAATTGTGGTCAACCATTTGCACATTCCTCTTCAATCCGGTTCGGATACGGTATTAAAACGCATGCGCCGCAAATATACGATGGCGTTCTTTGCGGAACGGTTGAATAAATTGAAAGAAGCATTGCCGGATTTGGCGATCACTTCCGACATCATCGTCGGTTTCCCGGGTGAAACGGAAGAGGAATTTATGGAAACGTACAACTTTGTAAAAGAACATAAATTTGCGGAACTTCACGTGTTCCCATATTCCAAACGGACAGGAACTCCGGCGGCCCGGATGGAAAACCAGATCGATGAGGAAGTGAAAAATGAGCGGGTACACCGGTTAATCACATTAAATGATCAATTGGCGAAAGAGTACGCTTCCCGATTTGAAGGGGAAGTGTTGGAAGTCATTCCGGAAGAACATGTGAAAGAATTTGGCCCAAACATGTTGGCGGGGTACACGGATAATTATTTACGCGTCGTTTTTGAAGGATCATCGGATTTGATTGGAAAATTGGTGAAAGTGAAAATCACAAAATCCGGTTATCCGCATAATGAAGGGCAATTTGTCCGCGTCCTTGAAGAACAATACCAATAATAATAAGTTGTATCGCGCATTCATCAATTGATGCATGAATGCGCGATGTTTTATTTTGGGCAATTTTCACCTTAATAAGAATGATTTTCGTATGTTATCATAAGGACAATTGGACAAGAATAAATAATACAAAAAGGAGCACTTCCTATGACAACAAACTTTGCTTCATTGATTGATCATACGTTGCTGAAACCCGATGCAACGGAAGATCAAATAAAACAATTGTGCGAAGAAGCAAAAAAATACCGGTTTGCTTCGGTTTGTGTCAATCCTTGCTGGGTAAAGTATTGCAAAAGTTTATTGCAAGACACAAGCGTCAAAGTCTGCACGGTCATCGGCTTTCCTTTGGGCGCCACAACGACGGCGACGAAAGTTTTTGAGACGGCGGAAGCCATTGAACAAGGTGCAGATGAAATCGATATGGTCATAAATATCGGTTTTTTGAAAGCGCGTGATTATGAACGGGTAAAAGATGAAATGAAACAAGTCGTTGATGCGGCAAGTAACCGGATCGTAAAAGTCATTATTGAAACCTGCTTATTAACCGATGAAGAAAAAGTAAAAGCATGCCAATTGGCAGTGGAAGCAGGTGCCGCATTTGTAAAAACGTCCACCGGTTTTTCGTCGGGGGGAGCGACTGTGGAAGATGTCGCACTCATGCGCAAAACCGTTGGAGAGCAAATGGGCGTGAAAGCTTCCGGGGGCATCAGAAATTTATCGGATATGATCAAAATGATGGAAGCCGGTGCGAATCGGATCGGAACGAGCAGCGGAGTAAAAATTATCGAAGAAACATTGTAGTGTTTACTATTGACTTCAATTATACATTACGATATACTTTTCAAGTACACATTAAAACGCATGTTTTACGTGTATTGACGTGTGTTCGGAGGGAGGGATAAGAGATGACAAAAACTGTCGTAAGAAAAAACGAAACACTTGAAGATGCTCTTCGTCGCTTCAAACGAAATGTATCAAAAAGCGGTACAATTCAAGAAATCAGAAAACGCGAATTTTATGAAAAACCAAGTGTAAGACGTAAGAAAAAATCTGAAGCTGCTCGTAAACGTAAGTGGTCATAATTTAATTTCATATGCCCTTCGTTCGTAACACGCGTAAGATACACTTCATATTAAATTAAAACCCTAGTATTTGCTTAGACGAATACTAGGGTTTTATTTTTTTAAAATATTTTGCCAGTAAAGCCTAATTGAAGGAGTTTTATAAAAAGACATGGGAAATTCGATTTGAAAGAGGAAACCCGTATATTTTTCATGTACAATATAAGTAAGATTGAAATTGAAAATTTTGAAACTTCTGCCCCGATTGGTACGTATATGAACTAACAAGCAATTTTATTACGGAAGGAGGGAAAAAATGAATAAGCCAGGAAATTTCCGATGGATCGTCGTTTTGGCGGCATTGTTGTTTTTCATATTGCCGAATACTGCTTTTGCCAAAGAAAAAGTTTACCACATTCCAATCGATAATGAGGTGGAAAAAGGGTTATACCAATTTTTAAAACGATCTTTCAATGAAGCGGTGGAAAATAAAGCGAGTGCAATCATATTGGAAATACATACCCCTGGGGGTTATGTCGACGTTGCCTATGATATCGGAAAATTGATGGATGAAACACCCGCGAAGTTCATAGCATTTATCAATTCCAAAGCCCATTCGGCAGGCGCCTATATCGCCCTTCATTCGGATGAAATTTACATGACGCCCGGTGCAACGATGGGTGCTGCGCAAATCATCGATATGAACGGGAATGCGGCAAGTGAAAAAGCGAATAGCGCCTGGATTAAAAATATGCAAGCTGCAGCGGAATCGACCAATCGGGATCCCAAATATGCCCGGGCGATGGCGGATGCAAGTGTTGATTTGCCTGAAATGAATAGTCCGAAAGGGAAATTGTTAACATTAACAGCAGAAGAGGCATATAAAGTGGGCTATTCCAATGGCACAGTGGACAATTTGGAAGAGTTGATGTCGAAAACGGGCCTAGATGATCGTGAATTGATTACAATTCATGAATCCTTTGCGGAGAAACTCGCCAGATTTTTGACCAATCCAATCGTCGTTACATTGTTGTTGACAGCCGCTTCTTTGGGCTTAGTCATTGAACTGTTTTCACCCGGATTTGGAGCACCGGGCGTGATCGGTATCATATCATTGATTCTATTTTTCTTCGGTCACTTGGTGGCCGGTTTTGCAGGGATTGAAACGATTGTCTTATTTATTATTGGTTTTGCCCTTTTGATCGCTGAACTGTTTGTTCCTGGAGGAATTTTGGGCCTCTTGGGTGGTGCTGTCATGATTATCAGCTTGTTATTTGCCGGCAAAAGCGTCGTTTACATGGCTTATTCAATTATTATCGCATTGGCAATTGCCATAATAGGAATGGTGGTTTTAGTGAAATTTTTCGGAAAGAATTTACATCTGTTCAGCAAACTGGTGCTGAAAGATGCTACCACAACAGAGGAAGGATATGTATCCAACGTCAACCGCATCGATTTAATTGGAAAAGAAGGGATCACTGTCACTCCATTGCGTCCTGCGGGAACGGTTTTGATTGATGAAGAAAGAATCGATGTCGTTTCCGAAGGCAGTTACATCGATGTCCATACAAAAGTGAAAGTGGTTGAAGTGGAAGGATCGCGTATCGTTGTAAGAGAAGTAAAAGAGAAAGAAGGGGAAAAAGTATGATGTTTGTAGATGGATTATTTGTGACATCCGTTATTGCTATCGTATTGGCCATCATTGTTTTAGCGGTTTTCTTTACGTTTGTTCCGGTGGGATTGTGGATCAGCGCATTGGCTGCCGGTGTGAGAGTCAGCATTTTAACGCTGATCGGAATGCGCTTACGCCGTGTAATTCCTGGAAGAATCGTGAATCCGTTGATTAAAGCGCACAAAGCGGGTTTGGATGTGACGATCAATCAGTTGGAATCCCATTACTTGGCCGGAGGGAATGTGGACCGGGTTGTTAACGCTTTAATTGCGGCGCATCGGGCGAATATTGAATTGTCGTTTGAGCGGGCTGCCGCCATTGACCTTGCTGGACGGGACGTATTGGAAGCGGTTCAAATGTCCGTTAATCCGAAAGTCATTGAAACGCCGTTTATTGCCGGTGTCGCCCTCAACGGGATTGAAGTGAAGGCGAAGGCAAGAATTACGGTACGTGCCAATTTGGACCGTTTAGTCGGTGGTGCCGGTGAGGACACTGTAATTGCGCGTGTAGGTGAAGGTATCGTTTCTACTATCGGTTCAAGTGAATCCCATTCGAAAGTTTTGGAAAATCCTGACATGATTTCGCAAACAGTGTTGAAAAAAGGATTGGACGCGGGTACAGCCTTTGAAATTTTATCCATCGATATCGCCGATGTGGATATCGGCAAAAACATCGGTGCCGAACTTCAAATCGAGCAGGCGCAAGCGGACAAAAACATCGCCCAGGCGAAAGCGGAAGAACGCCGTGCGATGGCCGTTGCGAAAGAACAGGAAATGGTTGCGAGAACACAGGAAATGAAAGCGAAAGTGGTGGAAGCCGAAGCGCAAATTCCGCTTGCGATGGCAGAAGCATTGCGTTCCGGAAATTTAGGCATTATGGATTATATGAATTACAAAAATATTCAAGCGGATACAGCCATGAGAGACTCCATTGCGAACGCGACGAAAACGCAGCAGGAAGAATAGCATAAACTCCTTCGGAAAGGAGTGTTTTCATTGGAGAGTTTATTATTCTTCATTATACTGGGGCTGATCGGTTCGTATTTGAGCAGCAAGTCAAAGGGGCGGCAAGATCAATCGACGCCGCCAGTGTTAAAGCAGCCGGAAAAACGGCCAAAAGTTGAAATAAAAACTTTGGATGAATTTGCAAAGGAAATTTATCAACAATTAACGGAAGAAAAGAAAACGGAATACCAAAAAGAAACGTTGCCGAAAGTGGAAATCAAGACGGAGCAACCGAAAGTTGAGCCAGTCCAAACAAACCAGCGAACATTCAAAAAAGAACAACCGGCCAAAAAACCTGTCGTGGCCAAACAAAATATTCCTTCCCGTCAAAAAGGCACTGTCCCATCATTCTTAACTTCCAAAGAGGGAATCGTAAACGCCATCATCGCACAGGAAATCCTGGGGCCGCCAAAAGCGAAAAAACGTTAAAAAAATCATGTCCTCCCTTTTCTCCGCATATACTTGCGGAAAGGGAGGGCAGTTTTTTTTGAAAAAATTATTCCAGACCGAGCCCATTATTGAAATGATGAATTGCAGCCAAATTCGGATGATTGGAAGCTACAAATTTATCGAAGCATCACCGGAGCATTGCAGATTTTATTATGAAGGCTTCCTTGTAACGATTGAGGCTGCCTCAGTACATATCAATGTGCTACGGGAAGAGGAAATTTTGGTGCATGTTGATGAGTTGAAATATTTTGAAATGAAACGACAGGTGAAGGAAAGATGAAATTATACGATCGTCGCCCTGTAGAAATCCGTATGTCACGCAATGAAAAAGTGCATGAATTTATTCGCCGTCTGCAGCAAAACCGGGTAAAAATTCGGGAACTGGAGTATTTGGAAGATGAGGTCAAATTTGAAATTTCCAAAAAAGATGTGTCTACTGTCCGAAAGTTGCGGAAAAAATATCGTTTGAAAGTGTCAATCCGTTATTTGCAAGAGTCCAGGATCTTCCAGAATACCGGTTGGACAATGTTCGGGCTTGCGCTCTTAGTAATCATCCCAATCCTCTGTTCACAATTCATCTGGAAAGTGGAAGTGGAAGCGGAAACGCCTGAACTCGCTGTAAAAGTCGAAAAAGTCCTGGATGAAAAAATAAAATTGAATCGCCCGTTATTGAAACGGAATCTTGTTTCAGATTTTGAAATCAGACAAATCATCATGGAACAAATCCGGGATCTTTCATGGGTCCATATCATCAAAAAAGGCAGCAGCATCACGATTGTTCCGCAACTTGCCCCAATTACGGAAGTGAAAGAAAATAAACCGGACCGGCTTTACCATTTGGTCGCTGCAAAAAGCGGCGTCATCACCCACTTTGATATTACAAGCGGCGAACGCCGTGTCATGCCGAATACGACGGTATATAAAGGAGATGTTCTTGTCTCCGGGGTTATTCAGGTAGGGGAAGACGAATACCTTGCCGTAGGCGCAAAGGGAGAAGTATACGCCGATTATTGGCTTGAAACGAATTTTGAAATTCCACGCAAAGTGCAATATATTTCCGCCACGGAAAGAAAGTGGACGATTGAATGGAAGAATAAAGAAGAAAAGGAGAAGGAACAATCGTTACAAAAAGTCAATTTGCCAAGGTGGATTTCAAATTATATCGAAGTCAAAAAAACACAAAGTTATACCACAACTGTTCGAGAACTTTCCGAGGAACAAATCGACTCATTTATCTTGCCTCTATTGCACGAAAAAATTTTACGCTCGCTTCCTCCAAAAACGATCATCAAGAAAGAAAATATTTTGCACGTTACCTTCGATGATGATAAAGTAAAAGGGAAAGTCCTATTTTTGGTAAACGAAAATATTGCGAAAGAATATCCTATTGACCAAGGAGATTAGATATGACGGAAGAATTGACAGAGTTACAAGTGGAAAACCCGAATGAAGCAGTCATGCTTCTCGGGATGGGAGATAAAAATTTAAAGTTGATTGAGGAAACGTTCAACTGTCACATCATTACCCGCGGCGAAACCATCCAAATTGCCGGAGAAGATGAACAAAAAAAACAAGTGACCATATTATTGAAAGAACTGCTAAAGGTCATTCGCAAAGGCATCAATATCGATTTAAGGGACGTTGCCAGCGCGATTGAAATGTTGAATGAAGGAACCATCGAATATTTTTCGGAATTGTACGATGTTGAAATAGCAAAAACCCACACGGGCAAACCGATTCGGGCAAAAACGATTGGCCAGCGGGAATACATAAAGGCCATTCGTTCAAAGGATTTAGTTTTCGCAATCGGCCCGGCGGGTACAGGAAAAACGTATTTGGCTGTCGTCATGGCGACGCAGGCATTAAAAAATGGACATGTCAAACGGATCATTTTAACCCGGCCAGCTGTTGAAGCCGGAGAATCCCTCGGTTTTTTGCCCGGTGATTTGAAGGAGAAAGTGGATCCGTATCTCAGACCTTTATATGATGCATTGCACGATATTTATGGAACAGAACATACCCAACGCCTCATCGAACGGGGAACAATCGAAATCGCACCCCTCGCCTATATGAGGGGCCGGACATTGGATGATGCCTTTGTCATTTTGGATGAAGCGCAGAACACGACGCACATGCAAATGAAAATGTTTTTAACCCGTTTAGGTTTCGGTTCCAAAATGGTCATTACAGGAGACAAATCCCAAATCGATTTACCAAAAAAGGTGGAGTCCGGATTAATTATTGCGGAACGTGTATTGAAAAATGTGAAAGACATCCATTTTACGTATTTGGAAGCGGGAGACGTTGTAAGGCATCCCCTTGTGGCAAAAATTATTCAAGCCTATCACGATCAAGAACTGTAAAAATGTGTACGATCCACCGTACACATTTTTATTTTTAAGAATTGATGATATCAATGAAAAACTCCCGAGAAATTGTTAAACTATGTATATACAGAATTTGGGGGTGCGAAATGGATAAGCACTTGAAGCGATTATTGGATATGTTCGGCTTTAGGGTATTATTGGTGGTGGTTTTGTCCATTACCGGGGTAATACAATTTTTTATGATGCTGGGCAATGTACTTGGAGATACATATGATGTACAAGCTTTTCAATTGGCGCCGGAAACGATCCGGGCCGTAAAAACCGTGGAAGATACGGAAAAAACGGAGCAGGAGCGGCTGGAAGCGGAAGAAGCCGTCGAACCTGTTTACGTTTTTGATGAAGAGATTGCCGATCATCGGGTTGCCCTGCTGGATACGATTTTTGATATTACGTTGGATGTAAGAAAAGAGATTTCAAACAGCAGTGCAACTTTATCAAAAGAAGAAAAGATTCAAAAATTGAAGGACAAATTAAAAGAAATCACCGAAAGCCAAACTTCCCTGCAATTGACGGACAATGATTTATGGACGTTATTGACGGCGAATGAAAAAGATTTGATTCAAACCTATAATGCTTTAATCCGGTTGGTGACCAATGTTTTATCCAACCCGATACGCAAGGAGAATGTGACGGCTGTCCGCAACGAGCTGGAAACAAAAATCCGTGGGGATGAAGAAATCAGCGAAGCATTGGTTTCCCCTTCCGTCGCTCTTGGTAAAACGGCTGTCGTCGAAACGGAAACGCTGGATGAAGAAAAAACGGAAGAGCTGAAACAGCAGGCCCGGAATTCCGTAGAGCCTGTCCGTATATTGCAAGGCCAGATCATCGTTCAAGAAGGGGAACTCATTGACCGGGAGAAATACCGTCAGCTGGAACTGTTGGGAATGACGAACAATAAAGCTTCCATCAAACCGGTGTTGGGGCTGGCCATTTTAGTATTATTGCAAATGACTTTCCTGTTTTTTTTATTTGATAAACTCAACATGGATGTGCAAAAAAAGCGGAAACAGTTGGTCGTTACGCTGATCATCTATCTCATTTCGATCGCATTGATGGAGCTCATCAATTTATTGGACAACTTTGAAGTGCAGATCGGCTTCATTTTTCCATCCGCACTGGCAACGATGCTGATCAGTTTCCTTGCTTCCAATCAAGTGGCAAGTCTGGTGACAGTGCTGGTGGCGGCATCGGCAGGGGTGATTTTCCAGGAAGGATACTCTGCCGTGATGCAAATGGAAATTGCGCTGTATATTTTGCTCGGAGGTTTCTCTTGCATTTATTTCATGAAATCCATTGAAAACCGTTCCGATATTCTAAAGGGTTGCGGTGTGGTTGTCATTGTAAACCTGATTTTCATTGCCATCTATTTATTGATGTCCCAATCCTATTATGAACCGTCGGAATTGTTGTTTTACGGGATTTCCGCCATTGTTTCGGGCATGTTGTCCGGCGCTTTGACAATGGGGCTGTTGCCATTTTTTGAATCAGCCTTTGGAATTTTGTCGACAATGAAATTGATCGAATTATCGAATCCCAACCATCCGCTATTGAAAAAAATCTTGACGGAAACGCCGGGGACTTATCATCACAGCATCATGGTGGCCAATATGGCGGAGGCCGCTTGCGAAGCGATTGGTGCGGACGGTTTGCTTGCGCGTGTCGGAAGCTATTATCATGATATCGGGAAAACGAGACGGCCGGCATTCTTTGTGGAGAACCAAATGTCCGGAATCAATCCCCATGATTCGTTGCCACCGGAAAGAAGCGCGGAAATTATTATCGCCCATACAACCGATGGGGCGGAAATTCTGCAAAAACATAAAATGCCGCAAGAATTTATCGATATTGCCCTTCAACATCATGGGACAAGTTCGTTAAAATATTTCTTGCATAAGGCAAAGGAACAAGGGGAATTAAAAGATCCATCCATTTTCCGCTATCCGGGGCCGAAACCGCAGACGAAGGAAATCGCGGTCATCAGCATTGCCGATAGCGTGGAAGCGGCCGCTCGTTCGATGAAAGAACCGAATGCGGAAAAATTGCGGAATCTGGTGCAATCGATCATTAAAGAACGGTTGGAAGAAGATCAATTTGATGAATGCGATATCTCCATCAGGGAATTAAAAGTGATTGAAAAAGTGCTTTGTGAAACGTTGAATGGCACGTTCCATTCTCGAATCGAATATCCGAAAGACGGGAAAAAATAGAGGTTTGGCAGTTGATGTCTGCTGCGGGAGGATGTTTTCATCGGCCCGTCTCGAGCTACATGGAACCCCCTTCACCGTTTCATGGGGGCTCGGGTTACGGGCTGGCTGTTCCCGTCGGAGCCGACGCCTTCCGTTCAAAAGGGCAAATGAACAAATTATTTCTAATAAGCTATAATTGTTAAACACAAAATATTTTATATTGGATAACATTAGGAGGAACTATGACGTTAACAATCGATTTTCTGGATGAGACAAACGAATTGAGCGATGAACATATTGAACTTGTTGAAAATCTGCTGCAGCATGCGGCGAAACTGGAAAATGTCAGAGAGGCGGAAGTTTCCGTCACTTTCGTAACGAATGAAAAAATTCACGAAATCAACCGGGAATATCGGCATATCGACCGCCCGACGGATGTCATTTCCTTTGCCCTTGAAGAAATGGGGGATGGGGAAATCGAAATCATCGGCGATATGCCCCGGGTGCTTGGGGACATCATCATTTCGGTTGAACGTACGAGAGAACAAGCGGAAGAATACGGCCACTCTTTTGAACGAGAGCTTGGATTCCTGGCTGTACATGGCTTTTTGCATTTATTAGGTTATGATCATATGACGGAAGAAGATGAAAAAGTGATGTTTTCAAGACAAGAGGAGATTCTTTCATCATTCGGTTTAGGCCGTGATTTGCATGCGTAATTTTTTCCGTTCTTTCCGGTTTGCCTTTGAAGGCATCTATTTGGCAACGAAAGAACGGAACATGCGCATTCATTTGACCTGTGCATTGATCGCGATCATTGCCGGGTTGCTCTCAAAATTAAGCGCTACGGAATGGCTTGTATTAATCATTACCATTGCCCTTGTCATCGGGATGGAAATGGTGAATACAGCCATTGAAAATGTAGTGGATTTAGTTTCGCCGGAATATCATCCGTTGGCAAAGGCAGCCAAAGACGTGGCGGCAGGAGCCGTGCTCGTTTTTGCCATTGCCAGCATTTGCATTGGCATGATTATTTTTCTTCCAAAATGGTTTTAACGTAAGAGAGGTGGCGTTCCGATACATATGGATGCAAACAAGCTGTTAGAAGAAGCGAAAGTCGCCCGTGAAAAGGCGTATGCCCCTTATTCCAAATTTTCTGTGGGAGCGGCGTTGCTGACAAAAAGCGGTAAAGTTTTTCACGGCTGCAATATTGAAAATGCCAGTTTTGGCTTGACCAATTGTGCTGAAAGAACGGCTTTGTTCAAAGCGGTTTCTGAAGGGGAAACGGAATTTCAAGCCCTGCTGGTGGTGGCGGATACGAAAAATCCCGTTGCGCCATGTGGGGCTTGCAGACAGGTGATCGCGGAATTTTGTCCGCCGGAAATGCCCGTCTATTTGGCAAATATCTATGGGGATATCAAACAAACGACGGTGGAACAATTATTACCAAGTTCTTTTACATCGGAGGATATGAAAAATGCAGGAAAATAAAGCATTCAAATCAGGTTTCATTTCCATCATTGGCAGACCGAATGTTGGAAAGTCCACTTTTTTAAATCATGTGATTGGCCAAAAAATCGCCATAATGTCAGATAAACCTCAAACAACGCGCAATAAAATCCAAGGCGTGTTGACAAGGGAACACAGCCAAATGATTTTTATCGACACGCCGGGGATCCATAAACCAAAACATAAACTGGGCGAATTCATGGTAAAAGTATCTAAAAATACATTGCGCGAAGTGGATTTGATTTTGTTTATGGTCAATGCGGAAGAAAAGATCGGAAAAGGCGACGAATTTATCATGGAAATGTTGCGCGATACGGATACACCGGTGTTTTTGGTCGTGAACAAAATCGACAAAGTGCATCCGGATGAATTATTGAAAATCATCGACGACTACCGCCAGCAAATGGATTTTGCAGAAGTTATCCCAATTTCCGCATTGGAAGGGAATAATGTGGAACGGTTGCTCGAAACGATTGAAAAATATTTGCCGGAGGGGCCGCAATATTATCCAAGCGACCAAATTACCGATCATCCGGAACGGTTCATCATTTCCGAGCTGATCCGTGAAAAAGTGTTGCATTTGACGCGGGAAGAAGTGCCCCATTCCGTGGCGGTGGTCATCGATCAAATCCGCCGGGATGAAAAAAATGAAAACCTGATCCATGTCATGGCTACGATTATGGTGGAACGGGATTCGCAGAAGGGCATCATTATCGGTAAAGGCGGGAAATTATTGAAAGAAATCGGCACTTTGGCGAGAAGAGATATCGAAATGCTCCTCGGGTCAAAAGTGTATTTGGAATTATGGGTCAAAGTTCAGAAAGACTGGCGCAATAAAATCACGTATTTGAGAGACTTCGGATATCGGGAAGATGAATATTAATCGCAAGGGACAAAGGGCGGGTCTTGTTGGATAAAAGACACGCTCTTTGTTACCGTTTTCTATTTTTTTGTTTCGGCTTTCGATCAGCCTCTGACCAAAAGGGATGTGCAAAGAATGTTACATAAATTGGAAGGCATTGTATTAAAAACGAGAGATTATGGAGAATCGAATAAAATCGTCACCTTGATGACAAAAGAGGCGGGGAAAATCGGAGTGATGGCAAGGGGAGCAAAGAAACCGAGAAGCCGGTTGGCCGCCATTTCCCAAACTTTTATGCACGGCATTTTTATTGTTCAAAGAACTTCCGGCTTGGGCACTTTGCAGCAAGGGGAACTGATCAATTCAATGCGCCACATTCAGACGGATATTGTAAGGGCTGCTTATGCCAGTTACATCGTGGAATTGGTGGACCGGTTGATGGAAGAGGGGAGCCCGCAACCTTTTGCTTTTGAAGTTTTGAAGCAAGCATTATATGCCATTGATGAGGAATACGATCCGGAGGCGATTGCATTATTTGTTGACTGGAAGCTGCTTCCCTACGCAGGCGTAAGGCCGGTTTTGCATCAATGCGCATCGTGCGGCGCCGTCGAAGGGGAGTTTGCCTTTTCCTTTTCCCAGGGCGGTTTTCTTTGCCATCGTTGCTTCCATGTGGATCAATACATCATTCGACTCAATCCGACCCAGGTCAAATTGATCCGCATGTTCGCAAATGTGCCGATTGAAAAAATCGGAAAGTTGGAGTTGAAGCGTGAAACGAAGCGGTTTATTAAAATGATTGTGACCACCATTTATGAAGAACAGACGGGGATGCGCTTGAAATCCCGTTCGTTTATTGATCAGCTGGAGAAATCGGAATCGTTGCTGTCGCTCCAAAAAAACGATGAACACGAAAAAGGCGTCGAATCATGACGCCTTTTTGATTTATTTCAGCTCAGCCAAAATCGGGATTAAATCTTCTTTGAAAGCTTGCCAAAATTTTTCTTCCAGCTCTGGCAATAAGTTATCTTTATTTTGATATTCCATAAATAGTTTTTCAATTTTATCATCCACCAGCCTCAGGCGGTGGTTGACGTTTTCCCGTTCCTCCTCGATATGGAGCAGAATATAACTGTCCATCAGCCGTTGAAGCTGATGGCCTTTTTTTAATGCAATTTCATAGGCTTCTTGATGGAAAAGGCCGACCGCTGTGGACAAGTCGATCCGCTTCCGATGATATTCGGCTGCCTGGGCATATTGTTGAATTTTTATATTCGCGTGATATAGTAAATGGCTCATACTATTAATCGACGGAACTTCCCTTTTGAAAACTGTTGCCACCATCTCCCGCAATTGGCCGAAACAGTCCCCCGTTTCGGATATTTCCACTTTTTTTGAAGGTATTAATTGATGAAACAGCATGTTGACTCCCCCTAATGCAAACAGCGCTTTTTCTCATTATACAAAAGAAGGAAAAAATAAACACTATAAATTCAAATAATTCTGATAGTTTGGTAAATTCAACAAAAGGGAGCTGCATTCATTGCACACGTTGCAAGCAAGGGGGAAGTCTCCATAGAAGCTGGCAAAGAGTCGGGATTGGCCCAGCCATTCACTTTTCAATAACAAAAAGAGCAAATGGAAAAGGCATCGCCTCTCCATTTGCTCTAAAGTTTACAACCCTATTTATTCATTAAAATTGCAAGTATTTTTCAATATAAGCTTTCACTTCCGCAATCGGGATGCGCACTTGTTCCATTGTATCGCGGTGGCGAACCGTCACTTGGCCGTCTTCTTTTGAATCAAAGTCGTAAGTGATGCAGAATGGTGTACCGATTTCATCCTGACGGCGATAGCGTTTACCGATGGATTGGGATTCATCATAATCCACTGGGAAGTACTTGCGCAATTCGTTCCAAACTTCAGTTGCTTCTTCTGACAATTTTTTGGATAGTGGAAGAACAGCCGCTTTAAATGGCGCAATGACCGGATGGAATCGGAGGACTGTTCGTTTGTCGCCATCTTCCAGTTCCTCTTCATCATAAGCGTCGCATAGGAACGCCAATGTGACGCGGTCTGCCCCTACGGATGGTTCGATGCAGTATGGTACATAACGCTCATTTGTAACAGGGTCCACATATGTGAAATCTTCGCCGGAATATTGCATATGCTGTTTTAAGTCGTAATCGGTACGGTCGGCAATACCCCAAAGTTCGCCCCAGCCGAATGGGAATTTGTATTCAATATCCGTTGTGGCTGCTGAATAGTGGGACAATTCTTCTTTTGAATGGTCGCGAAGGCGGATATTTGCTTCGGTCATTCCCAAACTCAAGAGCCAGTTTTTGCAGAATTCTTTCCAATAATTTTGCCATTCCAAATCTTCGCCTGGTTTACAGAAGAACTCCAATTCCATTTGTTCGAATTCACGGGTACGGAATGTGAAGTTCCCCGGTGTGATTTCGTTACGGAATGATTTACCGATTTGCGCGATACCGAAAGGAATTTTTTTGCGCATGGAACGTTGTACGTTTTTGAAGTTGACGAAAATCCCTTGTGCTGTTTCAGGGCGCAAATAAATTTCGTTGGCGGAACTTTCCGTTACCCCTTGGAACGTTTTAAACATCAAGTTGAATTGGCGGATTTCTGTAAAATCTTGCGCACCGCAATCCGGGCAATGCACATCATATTGCTTCATAATTTCTTCCATTTTGTCGAAAGATAAACCGTCCACCACAATTTCATCGCCTTTTTCGAGAGCGGCCGCTTCGATTAATTTATCCGCTCTGTGTCTCGCTTTACATTGCTTACAGTCGATCATCGGGTCATTGAAATTGCCCACGTGGCCGGAAGCTTCCCAAGTGCGTGGGTTCATGAGGATTGCGGCATCAAGCCCCACGTTATAAGGTGATTCTTGTACGAATTTCTGCCACCATGCTTTTTTAATATTGTTTTTCAGTTCCACACCAAGCGGACCGTAATCCCACGTATTGGCAAGACCTCCGTATATTTCGGAACCCGGAAATACAAATCCGCGATGTTTTGCTAAACTTACAATAGTTTCCATTGATTGAACAGCCATTTTTGTTCCTCCTAATTGTTTATATTTTTTTCATTGATAATAAATAGAAAAGCACTCGCCTCCGGGCAATACGCCCGGGGACGAGTGCTTGATTCCAACGTTACACCCGCGGTTCCACCCCGATTGATTGTATTCTTGAAGAAGAAATACAACCCTCTTTTTTGGAACATGGCTCCAGGATGCCGTTTCTCTTTTCGTGTAGGCTTTCACCATCCCTACTCGCTGTTGGTTGAAAAGATACTTATAGTCCTGTCATCGCCTTCGATATATTAATATAGTATTTTGACCATTCAGTTGTGACATTATTTTATCATGTAGGACTTTTCTTAGCAATTATTAAAAAAATAGTATATAATATTTGAGTAAAAGTATAACACTAATTGAGGCGGTGAGTCCAATAGAACTCAATCAACGTCAAGATAAAATTCTCCAAATCGTGAAAGAAAAAGGTCCAATCACCGGGGAAAAAATAGCTGAACAATTGAATTTAACCCGCGCAACCCTGCGGCCGGATTTGGCGATTTTAACGATGGCAGGGTTTTTAGATGCCAGACCCAGAGTCGGCTATATATATTCAGGAAAGAAAACGCTGGCCTCTGTTACAGAGTCCATGATGAATCTGAAAGTGAAAGACTTTCAATCAATGCCGGTTGTCGTTTCCGAGAATATGACCGCTTATGATGCCATTTGCCAAATGTTCCTGGAAGATGTCGGCACATTATTTGTGGTGGATGAAAAATCCCGCTTGCAAGGGGTTCTTTCAAGAAAAGATTTGCTTCGTACAAGCATCGGGACACAGGCGATTACAAAAATCCCTGTTCATATTATTATGACCAGAATGCCGAATATTGTTTATTGCCACAAAAATGATTCCCTTGTGCATGCGGCGAAAAAACTGATCGATCGGCAAGTGGATTCGTTGCCGGTTGTGGAAGAAAGGGAAGACGGGCTGGAAATTGTCGGCCGGTTGACAAAGACGAATATCACAAAAGCTTTTATTTCCTTGGCAGAAACGAATGATTTGTAAGAGGTGCGAATTTGAAAAACTTAAAAATTTTTGTCGTATCTGATTCTGTTGGAGAAACGGGCGAACAAGTGGTAAAAGCGGCTGCCACCCAATTTCGGCCGAATTTTGACGGCGTAATCATCCGAAGATTTCCGCACATATCAAGCGACGATCATATCAGAAACATTGTCGAAATCGCGGTGATGCAAAATGCAATCATCGCTTTTACGCTTGTGGAAAAGCAAAAACGCCAATTGATGCTTGAATTGTGCCGTCAATTGAATATTGATTGCATCGATTTATTGGGACCTATCATCGAATTGTTTGGTAAAAGGCTCCAGGAATCGCCGCGGGAAGAACCCGGCCTTGTTCATAAATTGGATGAGGACTATTTCCAAAAAGTTGAAGCCATCGAATTTGCCGTAAAATATGATGATGGACGTGATCCAAGGGGAATCTTATTGAGCGATGTCGTATTAATCGGTATTTCGAGAACATCCAAAACCCCGTTGTCCCAATATTTGGCCCATAAACGGTATAAAGTGGCCAACGTGCCAATCGTCCCTGAAGTCGAACCGCCGGAAGAATTGTTCCAAGTGGATCCAAGAAAATGTTTCGGTCTGGTGATTTCCCCCGAAAAACTGAATGTCATCCGGAAGCAGAGATTGATCGCATTGGGATTAAGCGATGATGCAATGTATGCAAGAAAAGACCGGATTGAAAAGGAAATCGCCTATTTTTATAAAGTGGTCGAAAAATTGGGCTGTGAAGTCATTGATGTTACCAATAAGGCGGTGGAAGAAACGGCCAATGACATCATTGAAAGATTGGAACGGTTAAAAAATAAGTGATACCTCCAATTTCCAGGGAGGTTTTTTTGCGTTTTTTTTAATTATGGTATAGAATTTTTTTGAAGAATGTTTTATAATGATAAAATTGGGGTAAAAATATTTCTAACAATTATTTTAAAAAAATTAACTTTTTGTGTCGTTTTTTAAAGGGATTTTTAATTTTTTATCGAATCTTGTTATTTAGCAACAAAGTTGGTGATGGGAATTGGTTAATAAAATCCCTGAAGAATTGATTGAAAAAATTCGGACAGAGTCGGATATAGTCGATGTCATCAGCGAATATATCCAGTTGACCAAAAGAGGCCGGAATTGGTTTGGGCTATGTCCATTCCATAACGAAAACACACCCTCTTTTTCTGTCTCCGAAGACAAACAAATATTCCATTGCTTTGGTTGTGGCGCAGGTGGAAATGTCATTACCTTTGTCATGGATATCGAAAATGTATCCTTTCCCGAAGCGGTATCGAAACTGGGAGAACGCATCGGCATACATATAGATATCCAGAACCAAAGTATGGACAACCGCATTCACCGTTATTCAAAAAAAGAAGAAAACATGCTGAATGCCCATCAATTTGTTGCTGAATACTACCATCATTTATTGTTGAACACAGAAGATGGTGAAAAAGCGTTAAATTATTTATTCAAAAGAGGATTTACGAGGGAAGATATCGAATCCAATGGTATAGGATATGCATTGCCAAATTGGGATTCGGTGGCGGTGCTTTTGCAGCGCAAAGGTTTTTCACCGGATGAAATGGTCGAGTGCGGACTCATTATCCAACGGGAAAACGACCATACTTATTTTGACCGGTTTCGGGACCGCATCATGTTTCCGATTCGCAACGAATTTGGAAAGGTGATCGGTTTTTCAGGCCGTATACTTGAGCCGAAAGAATCAGAAGCAAAATATTTAAATAGTCCCGAATCTCCAATTTTCCGAAAAAGCGAAGTTCTGTTCAATTTGGACAAGGCCAGAGCTTCGATTCGAAAAAAGCGCCAAGCAATATTGATGGAAGGATTTATGGATGTACTCGCTGCAAACAAGGCAGGTATTGACAATGCCGTGGCCACCATGGGCACTTCCTTGACGAAAGAGCATATCACAAGGCTGAAACGCTTAGTTCGAAACGTTGTTATCTGTTATGACGGTGATCATGCCGGATGGGAAGCTGCCAAACGTGCTTCGGAGTTGCTGTACAATGAGCAGATGGAGGTCGAAGTTGTCGTACTGCCTGACAAATTGGACCCGGATGAGTATATCCGGAAATTCGGTCCGGAATCCTTCGTTCAGATGATTGAAAGACCACATGCCTATATGTCTTTCATGATGATGTACGCACGTCGCAATAAAAATTTCCAATTTGAAAATGATGTATTGCAATATATTCAGGAAGTACTCGAACAGCTTGTCGGTAGAACATCACCTGTTGAACGTGATTTATATATAAAAGAATTGGCGAAAGAAACAAAGGTTTCAGAAGAAGCCATTTACGCACAATTCAGAAAATTAGATGCTGACTTCGCTAAAAATTATAAACGAGCGGAACAGAAAAATACAATAATAAATGGCCCAATTCAACCCAAAAATTTAAATGCGACGGAACGTGCAGAAAGATTGCTTTTGTCACATATGCTATTTGATATGGAAGTGGTAAACAACATATTGCGCAGTGAAGAACCACAACCTTTTGTACACGATGAATACATTGCGGCTTTTGTCCGTTTAATCGGCTTTTACGAAGAATATGGCGCTTCGGATTATCAACGTTTCTTGGAAATGCTGGATGATCCCGAACTCCGGAGAATTGTCATGGAAGCGGCGTTGATTGAACGCGATCCGGAGTTTAAAGAAGCTGAAATTCAAGATTCTTTAAAACAACTGAAAAAACATCGATTAAAGCTTGAGATAGAAAAACTCATGCATGATTCCCAGGAAGCCGAACGGATGCATGAGCATAAAAAAGCTTTGGAACTCTTGCAACGGATAATTGAACTGAAAAGAACTTTATCTGCGATTTGATTGACATTGGTTTTTTATAAGGAGGAAGGTTTATGGCGGACAATTTGTCAGAACGTTCAAGAGAGATTTTGGAAAAGAATTTGGAAGAGGCGAAAAAATTTCTTCGAGAAAAGGCAAAAAATGATGGAATTTCCATGGAGGAAATTTCTAAAAAACTGGAACCATTTGAATTGGAACCTGAAGAAATCTTTCACTTTGCAGAAGAACTGGAAAGCCAATATGATATTCGGGTGGAAGGTAAAGAAGAATTCGAAGAAGAAGCAATCGCTAAACAAGAAGAATTGGAAGAAGAATTTGATTTAAATGATTTAAGCGTTCCTCCTGGTGTGAAAATCAACGACCCTGTCAGAATGTATTTAAAAGAAATCGGACGTGTCGACTTATTAACTGCCGAAGAAGAAACGGAATTGGCAAAACGCATTGAGCAAGGTGACGAAGAGGCTCGCAAAAGACTTGCAGAAGCGAACTTGCGATTGGTGGTTTCCATTGCGAAACGTTATGTTGGCCGCGGAATGCTTTTCTTGGATTTGATTCAAGAAGGAAATATGGGATTAATCAAGGCGGTTGAAAAATTCGACCACCGCAAAGGATTTAAATTCTCCACCTATGCGACTTGGTGGATTCGTCAGGCAATTACACGCGCCATCGCAGATCAGGCGAGAACAATCCGAATCCCTGTTCACATGGTTGAAACCATCAATAAATTAGTTCGCGTTCAACGTCAATTATTGCAAGACTTGGGCCGCGAACCTACTCCGGAAGAAATCGCGGAAGAAATGGATTTAACGCCTGAAAAAGTCCGCGAAATCCTAAAAATTGCGCAAGAACCGGTTTCTTTGGAAACGCCGATCGGTGAAGAAGATGATTCCCATTTGGGCGATTTCATTGAAGATCATGACGCGCAATCACCGGCTGACCATGCAGCTTACGAATTATTGAAAGAGCAGCTCGAAGATGTATTGGATACATTGACAGATCGTGAAGAGAATGTCCTCCGTCTTCGCTTCGGTTTGGATGATGGCCGCACACGCACGCTTGAAGAAGTAGGTAAAGTGTTTGGCGTCACACGTGAAAGAATTCGTCAAATAGAGGCAAAAGCTTTAAGAAAATTGCGTCACCCATCCCGCAGCAAACGGTTGAAAGATTTCTTGGAGTAATCATTTTCATCAATTGCAGCCAAAGGTACCCTTATTGGGTGCCTTTTTATATGAAAACTTTTTTAAATTTTCATAGAGATTTATTACTTTCTATGGATGCCGGAATATAGAAAATAAGATAAAATATAGATAAATAATTTATCATTTCGGGGAAACTATATGGAAAATCCTAAGAAGCAAATCATTTTGAACGAAATCTTATTTTGGAAGCAAAATAAGCTGTTGCCGGAACAATATTGCGACTTTTTATTGAAGCTTTATACCGAAGGGGAAGATATCAAACAGCAGGAAGATGTCAGTTATAAAAAGTCGATCATCGAAAAGGAAAAGCGTAAAAAAAGGATCATCGCTTTGTTGTTGATTTTGTTAACGGTTGCCTTATTGGTGTTTCTTTTTCTCATGACCTCCTACTTTTTTGTTGCCGCATTGATTGCGGGATGTATAGCGATTCTATTTATCATCTATTCTTATCAATTTGCGAAAAAGCATGATTTGATCGCACCAATATTGCAAGTGGCGGCGGCCCTCCTGATTTTTGGGATTTCCGTCAAAGTGAGCCTGGTTTATTTTGAAAATAATAATATTGTATTATATTCATTATTGATCGCCAACTCTCTTATGTGGACCATCACGGGAATCCGTCTGAAGCTTTTGTATTTCAAGATTTCGGGTCTATTGGGATTGTTGATCATCATTGGTTATCAACTATTTTTCCTATAATTACAATAAAAAGAACGTTTTTCATTTTGTTTTGGTAATATAATTTTTGCGGAAACGGAAATAATAAAAATCCAACGTGTTATAGAGAAAAATGATAAATAAAATAAAAGGCAAAATTGTGAAAAATTGTCGAAATTGTTACAGTCCTTGTAAAACTTTCTGTTTAGGTCTTTTCGTTTTGTAAAATATGAAGTACAATAATGATTGTTGACTATATTCTATCATTTATAGCATTGATGAATTATAAGGAGGTTAAAGACACATGAAAAATAACCCGATTGTTCCTTATATCCTCATAATGGCATTGGGTATTGCACTTATCTTCTTCTTGTCTTTAGACGGTGTCGGAAAACAAAATGAAAATGCTGAAGAGGGGACAACTACGGAAGATAATGCTTCTGCAGACGATGGTGCAGCATTAGTTCAAACATGTATTGGATGCCACGGCCAAGACTTGAAAGGTGGCATGGGTCCTCAAATCGCTGGACTTGATGCGGATCGTATCGTGGACGTTCTTGAAAACGGTATCGAAGGAACTCCAATGACTCCAGGAATGAAAACTGGCGACGAAGCCAAAAAAATCGCCGAGTACATCAGTTCATTAGAATAATTACATAAATCCTTAGTTGCTAAAGTAGGCGACTAAGGGTTTATTTTTTTATATAATGAGAGTTATAAATTAACAAAAAAGGCGGGTACATCATGAATGCACAAAATCTTTCCAAACGACTCGAAACCGTTGCTTCCTTTGTACCGAAAGGAGCAACCGTGGCAGATATCGGCTCAGACCATGCCTATTTGCCGTGTTATTTGGTTCATAAAGGCATTGTACAGAAAGCGGTTGCGGGAGAAGTGGTGGATGGACCATACCAGTCCGCGCTGAAAAAAGTGAGAGAAGAAGGGATGGAAAATCAAATTACCGTAAGACTTGCCGATGGATTGGCAGCCATTGAAAGCGGTGATGGTGTGGATACGATCACGATTGCAGGAATGGGCGGATCGTTAATCGTTTCCATTTTGGAAAAGAATCCGGAAAAACTTGAATCCATCCAGCGCCTCATATTGCAACCGAACATTCATGCAAAATTGATCCGTCAATGGGCATTGGCGCATCAATGGAAAATCATTGATGAAGCCATTGTGGAAGAGGATGAAAAAATATATGAAATCCTCGTGCTTGAGCGGGGGCCAATGGAGTTGACGGAAGCGGAGATATTAATGGGGAAAGAATTGATTCGGGAGAAGTCGGACGTTTTCGTGAAAAAATGGACGAATGAAGTGCAACATATGAAAAAAGTGCTCCAATCGCTGGAAAAAGCCGACCAAACGCCCGAAATTCTTGCGAAACGGGAAGAATTGCTTCATCATGTTGCATTAGTGGAGGAGGTATTGAAACCATGAAAAAAGCGAACGGGAATGAGATTATTCAGCTTTTTGAAAGCTGGGCTCCTAAGAAATTGGCATGCATGGAAAATGACCCGATCGGCCTTGCAATCGGCACGTTAAACAAAGAAGTCACAAAAGTGCTGGTGACTCTTGATGTGAATGAAGCGGTGGCCGATGAAGCGATTGAAAAAGGATGCCAACTCATTATTGCCCACCATCCGCCCATCTTCAGAAAGTTGTCCAATTTGAGAACGGACACGCCCAGCGGCAAACTTTACGAAAAGCTGTTGAAAAACGATATTGCGGTATATGCCGCCCATACAAATCTGGATGTGGCGGAAGGCGGCGTCAACGATTTGCTTGCCGATGCTTTGGAACTGGAAAACCGCGGGATTTTAGAGAAAACGTATTCGGAACATTTAATGAAGTTGGCTGTATTTGTTCCGGAAGACCATGCGGATGAACTGCGCTATGTCCTTGCAAAAGCGGGTGCAGGGAAAATCGGCAATTATGATTCCTGCAGTTATTCCACGGACGGGAAGGGGCGTTTCCGTCCATTGGAGGGAGCCAATCCTTATATCGGGGACGTGGGCGAAATCGAAGTGACCGATGAAGAGAAAATCGAAGTGGTGTTTCCGGCATCCATGAAAAACCGGATTTTGAAAGCGATGTTAAACGCCCATCCATATGAGGAACCGGCTTATGACCTCTACACATTGGCGCAAGAAACGAATGAATACGGCATCGGGCGGATTGGCACGTTGAAGGAGCCGATGAGCTTAAGACAATTCGCCGAATATGTAAAAGAGCGATTGGATGTTCCGATGGTGCGCATCGTGGGCAATGAAAATGACACGGTTTCGAAAGTCGCGGTGCTTGGAGGCGACGGAAATAAATATATTCACATCGCCAAAAGAGCCGGTGCGGATGTGTTTGTCACAGGGGATATGTATTTCCATGTGGCACAAGACGCCCAAGCGATCGGCTTAAATATTGTCGACCCTGGCCATCATGTGGAAAAAGTGATGATCAAAGGGGTTAAAGAAAAAATGACCGCCCTTTGCAAAGAAGGGAAACTCGATGTGGAATTTATCGAATCGGAAGTAAATACAGAGCCGTTTATTTTTATTTAATGTGGGTAACAATGAAATATGTATGTCCAAACAATCCTCTTGGAGCGAATGAAGGAAGCGATGGTTTTCTTCATTTGCTCTTTTTTATTTTCGGAGAATCGCAAAACCAAAATTAATTTGATGCAAGGCGATAATCGCCAAAGTTTGAAAGATAATCGCCAATCGAGCGAGGATAATCGCCGAAAGGAGGGCATCATCGCCAATGAAGTAAAAAGCAAATGATCTCCCATGGAAGACAATCATAGGTGCTGTACCTTTCACTGACCGTTTGCATATGATAGCTTTTAGAAGACTTACGTCATTTGCATCAAACAGAAAGGAGATTTCCATGCGACCACATCATTTTCCTTACCAGATGCCGCCAGGAAGACCGAATCATTTCATACCAAGTCCGCCACAATTTGGCTATAGACCTGGACCATTTCCGCCACAAATGCCTCCTGGTTTCGCGCCGCCAAAAGGAACAGCAAGACTGGATTCGCTGCTGGAAACGGCCAACCGCTTTTTGGCGACTGCCCAAAGTTTCCAACCATATATCCAGCAAGCTGCTCCGATGCTCCGGAATTTGCCTGCATTATGGAAGCTGTACAAAGGGTTTCAAGGAATCCCGTCACAAGGCGGCCCAGGAATTGAACGGGGAAGAAATCAGCCACCATCCGGCCAATCGAACCAAAATGGAAGAAGCCAAAGACCATCCTATGAAACGAGACCATCCGTTCCGAAAATCTATCAACCGCCTTTCGATCATTTAGAATAGAAGCTTTGTATTCAGTGTCCAGCTCCGTTATAATAAAGCTATGTACCAACAAAAGGAGTTGACACGATGGAAGTCATTAAAATAAATCCTCGTGGCTATTGCTATGGCGTAGTGGACGCAATGGTCATTGCAAGAAACGCTTCATTGGATAAAACATTGCCACGACCAATCTACATTTTAGGAATGATTGTTCATAATAAACATGTGGTGGATGCCTTTGAAAAGGAAGGCATCATTACACTTGACGGCGAAAACCGGAAAGAAATCATCGAAAAAGTGGAGAAAGGGACAGTCATTTTCACTGCCCATGGGGTATCACCGGAAGTGCGGGAAATTGCGAAAAGAAAAGGACTTGTGGCCATCGATGCAACATGTCCTGACGTGACGGTGACCCATGATTTAATCCGGGAAAAAGTCAAAGAAGGTTATGATATCATATATATTGGAAAGAAAAACCATCCCGAGCCTGAAGGGGCCATCGGAGTCGCACCTGATCATGTTTATTTAGTGGAAAATAAAGAAGACATTGATAACTTGAATTTGCAGAACGATAAACTCCTTGTGACAAATCAAACAACGATGAGCCAATGGGATGTTAAACATTTGATGGATTACATCAAAGAAAAATATCCTCATGTCGAGGAACATAAAGAAATCTGCATGGCCACTCAAGTGCGGCAGGAAGCGGTCGCACAGCAGGCAAAAGAAGCGGATGTCGTCATCGTTGTCGGCGATCCCCGCTCCAACAATACTAACCGGTTAAAACAAGTGTCGGAAGAAATTGCGGGAACACCCGCATACCGAATCGCCGATCTATCCGAATTGAAAATCGAATGGTTAATGGATGCGGAGAAGGTGGCGGTGACGGCAGGAGCTTCCACACCAACGCCGATTGTCAAGGAAGTCATTGCATTTTTGGAGAAGTTCGACAAAAACGACCCATCGACCCATGAAATTAAACGCACAGTGACCCTTGATAAAATCCTTCCGAAAATCAAAGAGCCGAAACCGGTGAAGAAAATTCTGCCCGAAGAATAATGGGAGAAAATATAAAAGGATTTTATATATTAGCGGACTCTAATATATAAAATCCTTTATTTTTATGCTCAATTATCCTTCTGAATAAAGTATTGGTTGATGGGTCTTCCGATGCCGCCATAATGCACATCGACACTCACCATATTTTGCTTTTCCAAAAAATCCAGATACCGTCTTGCCGTGACTCTTGCCACCCCGATGGCTGCCGCCACATCATCGGCGGAGGCCCCATTTTCTGCTTCTTTCAGATAGTGGAGGACTTTATTGAGCGTTGAACGGTTGAACCCCTTCGGAAGTTCCTCGGGCAAATGGCCGCTCTTTGTTTCCCGGTTTTCCATGTTCCCATGGGGATGAATAAGGTTGTCCAACTCTTCCTGATTCAAAATCCGTGTTTCGGCACTGACATGTTTAAACTTTTTATAATTCAACAACGTTTGCTGCATCCGTTCGAAGGTGAAGGGTTTCATAATATAGTCGTACACGCCCAAGTGCAAAATTTGCTGAATGGTTTGCAAATCATTCGCCGCTGTGACGGCAATACAATCCACAGGCAAATTTTCCGACCGGATTTTTCTTAAAGTGGAGAGTCCGTCCTGTTCGGGCATGAATATATCCATGAATACCAAATCCGGTTTACATTCCAGGATTTTTTGAAAACCTTCGACGCCATTTTTGCACATGGCAATGACTTCAAAGTCTTCCACTTTTTCAATAAATTGCCGATTGACTTCCCTAACCATTGGATCGTCTTCGATCAATAACACTTTAATTGCCATGAAATCCTCCTAAAAATTGAATGATATCAAGAATGTGGTTCCTTTGTCAGGTTCGCTGTACACTTCGATGACACCATTTCCTTTTTTCACAATTTCTTTCACCAGGTACAACCCGATTCCACGATTTTCTTTTTCTTTTGTAGAATAACCTCTTTCAAAAATTTGCGACTTCACTTCTTCCGTCATGCCGATGCCGTTGTCACTCACTTCGATCGCGAGGACTTCATCCCGGTCATCGATTGAAATGTGGATTTCTTTTTCGTCTTTATTGGCCATGATCAACGCATCAAAGGCGTTTTCAATCAAATTGCCCAATAATACCACAAAATCATGATAATCCAGCTTTTCAGGAAATCTGGTAAAACGGCTTTCTTTATCGATGGTAACCCTGATCCCCAATTCCTGTCCACGGATGATTTTGCCTAACAATAGGCCGGAGATATTCTCATTATAAATCCGTTCATTCAGAAATTTTGTGACATTATCATGTTGGCTCGATACTTGGGATAAGTATTCGAGCGCTTGTTTTGTCCGTCCTAAATGCAACAGCCCCGCAATGGTATGGAGTTTGTTTTTGTATTCATGGGTTTGGACACGCAATGCTTGTACATAAGCTTTGACGCCCGTCAATTCTTCCGCCATTTTTTTGAAGGCCGTCAAGTCTTTGAATACCGCCACGGCTCCCACCACTTGCCCATCTACGGAAATGGGGATGCGGTTGCTTAAAATGCTGTGGTTGTTCACAAAAATTTCCTGGTCATACACCGGTTTTTTGGAATACACAATTTCCGGCAGCCTTGTGTCAGGAATCACGTCTTCGATCCTTTTTCCGATGCATTGGGAAGGTTCCAGATCCACGCCCAAGATTTCGCAAGCCTTTTGATTAAAAATGGTGATCTTCAAATCCTGGTCGATGGCAATGATTCCGTCATGCATGGAATTGAAGGTTTCCGTCCGCTCCACATAGAGTTTTGCAATTTCATGGGGTTCAAGTCCAAAAATTTGTTTTTTGATATGCATGCCAAGGGCTTTCGCTCCAAATGCGCTAAACAACATTGACAGGGCAAAAGTGATTAAAATCTCATTTGAATACTCAGAAAAAAAGTCTGAGAAAGTGGGCAGCGAGTAACCGACCACTGTTACGCCAATTTGTTTATTTTCATCCATGATCGGAACAAATGCCCGCAACATGATTCCTTTTTCACCTTTTGCCTTTGAAAGATAATAATGTTCCGCAAAGGCTGCATTGATATCGGTGGACTTGCTTATTTGTCCGATTTGATTTTTGGACGGATGGGAATATTTGATCCGGTTCATATCCATCACAACAATATACTCCGCGCGGTTAATGGTGCGGATTTCGTCAACGATTTGATTAATTTTCTTTGACGCCTCACCGAAGTTTTCGTTTTGGAGAGAGGTTTTCAATTCGGGCAGATTGGCCACCGTTCTTGCAACGAGCATGGCCCTTTGCCCAATTTCTTTTTCCCTTTCCTTTATCATACTACCAAGGACAAAACTGCCCGCAATAAAAAAGGAGAAGGCAATAATGAAAAAGGTGAGGAACATGATTTTCGAATTCATTGATAATTTTCTTCTTTTCAATTCATTGCCCTCCGAACGCATTTTTGCCATAATGGCTATAATCATATTATATTACAGTGGCTATGGTGAAACGTATGAAATATTTTGTGGGTAGCGCAGTTTTGACGATTCTGTTTGTCATAGGATTGATCGCATATCAGCAAGGGGCATTTTCAAAAGAAAAAATAGCCTATGATGATGAACAAGTGGGATTGGATGATCAAATCATCATCAATTTCAGCCATGTTGTGGCGGAAAATACGCCAAAAGGGATGGTGGCCAAAAAGTTTGCGGAACTGGTGGAAGAAAAAAGCGGGGGCCGGATCATGGTGAAAGTGTATCCTGACGGCATGTTGTACAGCGATTATGATGAATTGGAAGCCTTGTTGGATAATGAAGTGCAAATGATCGCCCCGACCACTTCCAAAATGACCGAACGTTTGCCAAGTTGGCAGGTGCTGGATTTGCCCTTTGTCATCGAAACCAACGAACAGTTGAAGGCCGTTTTGACCGGGGAGTTGAGCGGCAAGCTGTTGGAAGAATTGTCAAAGCTTCATATCAAAGGGCTCACTTTTTGGAGCAACGGATTCAAGCAAATCTCTTCCAACCAACCGATTATCCGTGCGGAAGATTTCAAAGGGAAACAGATCCGGACGATGGGCAGCGATATCATTAAAGAACAATATCGCAAGCTAAATGCGGAGCCGATCCCTTTAAATTTTGATGATGTCTATTATGAAATTCAAAACCAGTTGATTGATGCCCAGGAAAACACGATTTCGAATATTTATTCGAAAAAATTTTATACAATGGAAAATCACATCACCCTTTCCAATCATGGCATCATGGCCTATGCGGTGATGATGAATGAAAATTTTTGGAATAGTTTAACGGAAGAGGATCAACAAATCATCATCGAATCATTGGAAGAAATGCAAGAATGGCAATTTGAGTTGGCTGAACGGATCAACGGGGAATTTTTGGAGAAGCTTTATAAAGAACCGAATGTGGAAATAATCCAATTGAATGAACAAAATAAAAAGCAATGGATGCAATCTGTCAGCCCCCTTTACGAATACTTTAATCAAAAGGGGAATGGCACATATTTCAATCTGCTTCTGCAAGATATCGATAAAGTGGAAGATTTTTGAAATTGAACAAAATGAACAAAATGAAGGTTTCCTTGAAAAAGGGGACCTTTTTTATTTTTGTTATATAACAAAAGAATTGCTTTAAAGATCAGTCATATAACACGCAAACCCTTGAAACATCAGGGTTTTTAAGGATTCTTCCGGATAATGAACAAAACAAACGAAATAACCTTTATAAACGAAAAACTAATTTTCAAATAATTTTTATTATTATAGATTCAAGCATAACAACAAATCAATTTTTGACGGGGATGATGATATGAAAATATTGAAAAATCTTACAGTTCAAGTGATTATAGCAATCATCTTGGGGATTATTGTAGGGGCGGTTTGGCCTGAATTTGGGGCAAAGTTGAAGATACTTGCGGATTTATTCATTAAATTGATCAAGATGTTGATTGCCCCAATCATCTTTTTGACGGTGGTCGTTGGAATCGGCAGCATGGGGGATGTAAAGAAGGTCGGAAAAATCGGCGGCAAAGCGCTAATCTATTTTGAAATCGTTTCCACTATTGCCCTTGCCATTGGAATCATCGTTGCACTAGTCATTCAACCAGGTAAAGGATTGGATACCTCTGCTGCAGGAAATGCCGACATTTCAAAATACACTTCGGCGGCTTCCGAATCGGAGCACGGGCTTGCCCATTTCATTTCCAGTATTATACCTGACAACTTTGTAGGGGCATTGGCCAATGGCGAATTATTGCCGACGTTGTTTGCGGCGGTGTTGTTTGGACTTGCGGCGGCGGCTGTCGGAGAGCGGGCGAAACCTGTGATTACCTTTTTTGAAAACGTTTCAGAAATCTTTTTCAAAATTGTCGGCATGGTGATGATCTTTTCACCGATTGGGGCATTTGGTGCAATGGCCTATACGATCGGCAACTTCGGAATCAAGTCTTTGGCAAACTTGGGGCTTTTAATGGTTTCCGTTTATACGACCATGTTTATATTTATCGTGTTCATTTTAGGTTCCATCGCCAGATTTTATGGCATCAATATCTTAAAATTTATTGCCTATATCAAAGAAGAAATCTTCATCGTCATCGGGACATCTTCATCTGAATCGGCATTGCCGTCTTTGATCAGAAAGTTGGAACAATTTGGTTGTTCCAAACAAACAGTCGGATTGGTCGTTCCAACCGGCTACTCCTTCAACCTGGATGGAACAGCGATCTATTTGTCGATGGCAACTTTATTTATCGCGCAAGCTTATGGCATTCATTTAACATGGGTACAAATTGTTACCATCCTGGCCGTGTTGATGATTACGTCCAAAGGGGCTGCCGGGGTGACGGGCTCCGGATTTATCACACTTGCGGCGACACTCGCGGCATTCCCGATGATTCCGATTGAAGGGATCGCCCTGTTGATCGGTGTGGACCGCTTTATGTCAGAAGCCCGTTCCGTGACGAATTTGATAGGGAATGCGTTATCAGCGGTCGTGATTTCAAAATCGGAAAAAGAATTTGATGTGGCGAAATACGAAGAATTGAAACAGCACAAATTGGAAGCCCACTAATAAGAAAAAGGCTTTTAAGAAGGTAAAGAACTTTCTTGAAAGCCTTTTTTCCATTAAACTAGTTGAAGGGTTTGAATGTGGGAGAGATTAAAATAAGTGAGTTTCGATTTTCCGTTTTCTATACTGATCAACTGATTGTTTACATTGATGACTTTCCCGATGTGGGAAAAATCTTTCCCCAAATTCAATATAGCCATTTGATTTTTCAATTCAGCAAGCTGGGAAACGAAAGTGCTTTGAAAGGTTTCATCGTTTGCCGATGCGAAATGCTGAAATTCTTTCTCGCTAAGGCCATAAGGTAATTGGTTCAAATGTGGTATCAGCCATTTCAAATGGTACTGGGCAATGTACATCCTTTTGTAAACAGGCGACTCGAATACAAAATAGTCGTCTTTGATGGTTGTGATCACACCATGCAGGGGTTCGTTTTTGGCGACCATGATTTCCACGTGGATGCCCTTCGCCAATGTGAGTATATTTTTTAGTGTCAAATTTTGGTTGACCCGCGAAATAAATGCCGGGATTTCTGATGGAGTTTGAATATTATTTTCGTTTTCGAAATCTTTATAGAATGATTGGATATGTTCAAATGGTATATAGACAAATTTATTCCCATCATATAACACGATGAGTTCATCACTGGAATCGACAACGGAGCCGTTTAAGTGTTTTCCGCCAGATATTTCAATGACGATAATCTCTTTTTGCAGACTTTGGAATATGTTCCTTCCTCCTTTCCAATACTGATCTTTCTCTTGTTATCCCGCATTCCAGAAATGTTAAGTACTAGACATTATATTATGAGTCGTCTTTTTATATTCCAGTTTGGAAAGGCGGCAATTGATAAAATCCGCACGCAAAAGCTGTAATCATTGTTCTATGACATAGGGTGATGTTACAATATAACTTATGTTAGGAGGGACGAAACATGTCGAACTTTACAGAATTTCAATTCAAACCATTTATTATGGATGCCATTCAAAAGCTCGGCTTTAAAGAACCAACTCCGATTCAGAAAGAAATGATTCCGTTGATTCTGGAAGGGAAAAGCGCCATTGGGCAAGCCCACACAGGGACCGGGAAAACCCATGCCTTCTTATTGCCGATTGTCCAAAGAATCGATACGGGCAAACAGGAAGTGCAAGCGGTGATCACTTCGCCGACGAGGGAATTGGCGACTCAAATATATGAACGATTGAAAGAAATTATCGAAGGCACGGAAATTACGGCGAAATTGCTGATTGGCGGCACGGACAAGCAACGATTGATGGAAAAGCTGAAAAACCAACCCCACATCGTTGTCGGAACGCCTGGACGAATTCATGATTTGGTGAAGGAAAATGCCCTTCTTGTCCACAAAGCGCCAATTTTGGTGGTGGATGAAGCGGACTTGGCTTTCGACATGGGATTCATTGAAGAAATCGACGGTTTTGCGGCGCGCATGCCGGAAAAGCTGGAAATGTACGTTTTCTCAGCGACCATCCCCGTCAAGTTGCAGCCATTCCTCAATAAATATATGGAATCCCCAGCGCACATCAAAATCAATGACCGGAAACCGGTGGCGGAAGGGATAGAATTTTTCCTTGTGCCGATCCGATCCAAAAACCGGTCGGACAAACTGCTGGAAGTTTGCAAGACTATCAATCCGTTTTTATGCCTCATCTTCTGCAATACGAGAAAAACGGCGGATGAAGTGGCAAGCTTCCTATCGGAAAACGGCATCCGCACAGGGGAAATTCATGGGGATTTGACGCCAAGGGAACGCAAGAAAATGATGAAGCAAATCCGCGACTTGGAATTCCAGTACATTGTCGCAACGGATTTGGCAGCCCGGGGCATTGATATCGAAGGCGTTTCCCACGTAATCAATTATGAAATTCCTGAAGACTTGGAGTTTTTCGTCCACCGCGTCGGACGAACAGCGCGCGCGGGTCTGGAGGGAACAGCCATCACCCTGTATGGTCCGGATGATGAAGATGCTTTGGACCGCATTGATGAAAAATTGGGCATTCCATTTAAACATCGCGACGTGAAGGATGGGGAATGGATTGAATTAAAAGACCGTCAAGCCCGCAAAAAACGCGTAAAGCAGGAAGATGAATTGGACAAAGTCGCAAAAGCGCTGGTGCGAAAACCGAAAAAAGTGAAGCCGGGTTATAAAAAAGCGATGCAGAAGGAAATGCAGAAAATCAAGAAGAAATTGAAGAAGAGTAAGCGGTAGAAAGAGGGAAAAGGAGAATGTTAATCGGTTCACACGTATCCATGAGCGGCAAGAAAATGCTGCTTGCCGCCAGTGAAGAAGCGGCATCCTACGGGGCAACAACCTTCATGATTTATACAGGGGCCCCTCAAAATACGAGAAGAAAAGCCATTGAAGAATTGAATATCGAAGCGGGCTTGCAACATATGAAGGAACACGGCATTTCCGACATTGTGGTCCATGCCCCTTACATCATCAACATTGCCAATACGGTAAAACCGGAAGTCTTTGCTTTGGGTGTGGAATTTTTGCAAAAAGAAATTGAGCGCACGGAAGCGATCGGTGCCACACAAATCGTTCTCCATCCAGGTTCCCATGTGGGGGAAGGGGAAGAAAAGGGCATCAAAAAAATCATCGAAGGGCTGAATGAAGTGCTCTCCGTGGATTCCAACGTGCAAATTGCATTGGAAACGATGGCGGGGAAAGGTTCCGAATGCGGTAAAACTTTTGAGGAACTGGCGCAAATCATCGACGGCGTGACGAACAACGAGCGTCTTTCCGTCTGCTTTGATACATGCCATACCCATGATGCGGGCTATAACATCGTTGAAGATTTCGATGGCGTGTTGGAGGAATTCGATAAAATCATCGGCCTCGACCGCATCAAAGTCGTACATATCAACGACAGCAAAAACGAGCGCGGGGCAAGAAAAGACCGCCACGAGAATCTGGGCTTTGGCCATATCGGATTTGATGCGCTCAACTACATCGTCCATCATGAAGTGTTCAAAGACATCCCAAAAATTCTTGAAACGCCTTGGGTCGGTTCTGATTCGAAAAATAAAAAGCCGCCATATAAAGAAGAAATTGAAATGCTGAAAACCGGGGATTTCCATCCGGAATGGATTGACGCATTGCGCGGCTGAGAGCGAGGAAAACACCTCGCTCTTTTTTTGATTGAGGTTTGGCGAATATATTGATTCATTTGACTAATATACATCGGGGCTATTATGTTTCGGAGTTTGCCTATTATTGGCTTTTGGGGCGGCATGTTTTTAGAGATTGGCTAATAAATTGAATCCTTTGACTAATATTCATCGGGGAATGGCTATTATGCTCACGGGTTTGACTATTATCGGCCTTTTTGCATGGCGTTTTTTCATCTTTGGCAATTAAGTTCGCCAATTTGACTATTTTCCCTTAAAGAATGGCTATTATGGATTCTTTTCTTTAGTCAATTTTCAATATAAAAGAAGGCAAACCAGCCATACTAAAATGCAAATGATTTTTTTGAAGGTGGCTGGCATGATTAAAAGATATACGGCTTTAATTACAGTTCTATTTATGTTTTGCTATGTTCATCCCATTCAGGCAAAGTCCCTGAACGAAACAATCCAGCAATATTTGGGCACGGATAATATAAGCGTGTCCATCAGGGATCCGGAAACCGGTGAAATAGTGTATGAAAAAAATGGGGATGTCGGGATGAAACCGGCTTCCACATTGAAATTGCTGACGGCTGCAAGCGCATTGCATACATTGGGGGAACTGCACCGTTTTCAAACAGATGTGTACACCGATGGCAAAATCGAGAACGGTGAGCTGGTGGGCAATCTTTATTTTAAAGGACGCGGCGATCCCACTTTTCAAAAGAACAATTTTTTGCAAATTGCAGATATATTGAAGGTATTAGGAGTTCATTCCATACGGGGTAATCTATATGGCGATGATTTGCATTTTCAAGGTGCGGCCCTTTCTCCAGGGATTGCAAAAGACGATGAAAGCTATTATTACGCACCGCGGATCAGCGCTTTGACGATGTCGCCAGATCAGGATTTTGACGCCGGTACCATGATTGTTCATGTCAAACCGACGGAAATCGGGAACAAACCGATGATTGAATTTGAGCCAAATGATTGCGGCATGATTTTCATCAACCAGGCAAAGACGGTTGCTTCAAATGAAAAAAATACCATTGAAATCATCCGGAAACACCGATCCAATGAGGTTGTCATTTCAGGCAATATTCCTGTTGGAGAGCCCCATAAAGATTGGGTGACCTTATATGATCCAACCCTTAATACGCTTATTGCATTCAAGAAAACGTTGGAAGAAGCGGGTGTTTCATTTTATGATACGGCCATTGAAAGAAAAGCGGTACCGAAAAATGCCGTCTTGCTTTATACAAAACATTCCTTGCCATTGGAAGTTCTTGTCCATCCTTTTCTGAAATTGAGCAACAACAGCATTGCGGATATTTTAGTCAAAACAATGGGGCAAACGGTTTACGGACACGGGGATTTTAAAAGCGGATTAAACGTGATCCGGTACTATGGGGAACAAATTGGATTAAATATGGAATTTTGGCAGTTGGAAGATGGTTCGGGCATTTCCTACAAAAACCGGACTACGGCCAATGAGTTGACCAATTTATTAGTAATAGTCCGCCACGAACCCTATTTCCCCATCTTTTTCAGCAGCTTGCCTGTTGGAGGGGAAAAGAAACGGGAGATCGGGGGATCATTGAGGGAACGGTACTTGGATGATCATTTGAAAGGCCGTGTATTTGCCAAAACAGGGCATATATCCGGAGTGTATACCTTGGCGGGATACGTGAAGGCCAAAAGCGGGAAAATGTATGCCTTTGCCGTGATGACCCAGAATCAACAGAAAAATAAAATCAAAGACATTGACAAAGTGGTGGAAGCGATGATGGAACAGTATTGATAAGGCTGAATGTGCGTATTTGGAGTTTTTTTTAGATGGCGGATAAGTTCTTTAACTTGGCTGATATCCCAATGCGGGAAGCTTAAAATAATTGGCTCGGCGGATAAATTTGCAACTTTGGCGGAAAAGCACTGCAGAATGGCGGATATTCGACTGATTTTGGCGGATATTACAATGCCGGGAAGCCTAAAATAATTGGCTCGGCGGATAAATTCATAACTTTGGCGGAAAAGCACTGCAGAATGGCGGAAATACGCCCAATTTTGGCGGATATCCTATTGCCGAGAAGACAAAAAAATTGGCTCGGCGGATAAATTCATAACTTTGGCGGAAAACCAATGCAAAACGGCGAAAATACGCCCGATTTTGGCGGATATCCCATTACCGAGAAGACAAAAAAATGGGCTTGGCGGATAAATTCATAATTTTGGCGGAAAACCAATGCAAAACGGCGGAAAAATGCCCGATTATGGCGGATATTACAATGCCGGGAAGCCTAAAATAATTGGCTCGGCGGATAAATTCATAACTTTGGCGGAAAAGTACTGAAGAATGGCGGAAATACCTCCGATTTTGGCGGATATCCCAATGACGGGAAGCCTAAAATAATTGGCTCGGCGGATAAATTTGCAACTTTGGCGGAAAAGCACTGAAGAATGGCGGAAAATCCTCCAATTTTGGCGGATATCCTATTGCCGAGAAGACAAAAAAATTGGCTCGGCGGATAAATTTGCAACTTTGGCGGAAAAGCACTGAAGAATGGCGGATATTCGACTGATTTTGGCGGATATTACAATGCCGGGAAGCCTAAAATAATTGGCTTGGCGGATAAATTCATAACTTTGGCGGAAAAGTACTGCAGAATGGCGGAAATACCTCCGATTTTGGCGGATATTCCATTGCCGGGAAGCTTAAAATAATTGGCTTGGCGGATAAATTCATAATTTTGGCGGAAAAGCAATGCAAAACGGCGGAAATACCTCCGATTTTGGCGGATATTCCATTGCCGGGAAGCCCAAAAAATTGACTTAGCGCAAATATGACCGATTTCCATCTCATCACAACATAGTCGAAGCAAACCTTCCTCAATTACTTGTTCAAACAAAAAGAGCGAATGGGGGATAGTCCCTTTCGCTCTTTTTGTGCGCCCGGCATGTACATGAACTATAGGGTGTAAGTCCCGAACCCCGAAGACAGAAGTAGAGGTTAGCCAAGAGCAAGGGTGTCCGTGGTGACGCGGAATCTGAAGGAAGCTGGAGGCAAAACACCGGTCCGAGGAACACGAACCTCATATAAGGCTAGGTATGATTGAGTGAGTTTGCAAAACAAAACAAAGCTCTTTCTGTCGAAGGTCATATCGAGTAGATGAGGCGGATAGATGGTGTGAAAGTGCATGTACTTACCCGGGGAGGTCTGGCGGATAGGTGAAGTACGCTTCATAACCTACTTAGTGATAAGTAGCTGAACCGTCAGAAGTCAGCAGAGGTCATAGTATTAGTTGGTCTAGAACAACTAAGAAGGACCGAACAATTAAGAGAGAATAGCCCTTGGCATTCAGTGAGTCATGATGAAAACAGAAAACGTAGTACCTCACTTGAGGAAGGAAGCGGTGAATCCCGTGGGGGACCTCTTGGAGGGTGGAGTGACCACTGGCATAAAGAGAACAGCTATTCACGGAAGGAGAATAACGATGCTTTTGAATCAAATCCTGTCACGGGAGAACATGCTTCAAGCACTAAAACGTGTAGAACAGAATAAAGGAAGCCACGGAGTAGATATGATGCCCGTACAAAACCTACGACAGCACATAGTCGAAAACTGGCTATCTATTAAGGAGGCAATTCTCAAGGGAACTTATGAACCAATGCCAGTCCGCAGAGTCGAAATCCCGAAACCTGACGGCGGTGTTCGTTTACTAGGAATCCCTACCGTAACAGACCGTTTGATTCAACAAGCAATCGCCCAAGTACTTTCAAAAGTGTATGACCCTACATTCTCTGAAAACAGCTACGGATTTAGACCAAACCGAAGTGCCCATGATGCGGTGAGGAAAGCGAAAGAATATATAAGAGATGGACATCGATGGGTTGTAGATATGGACTTGGAGAAATTCTTTGATAAGGTCAACCATGACAGATTAATGGGTACACTCGCGAAGAGAATCCAAGATAAACCATTACTGAAATTGATTCGTAAGTATTTACAATCGGGAGTCATGATTAATGGTGTGGTGTCAAGCACATTAGAAGGAACTCCACAAGGAGGACCATTAAGTCCGCTACTATCTAACATTGTACTAGATGAACTAGATAAAGAATTGGAAAGAAGAGGACACAAATTCGTTCGATATGCGGATGACTGTAACATTTACGTGAAAAGTAAACGAGCAGGACTTCGCACAATGGCAAGCATTCAACGATTCATTGAAGGAAAACTACGACTGAAAGTAAATGAAAAGAAATCAGCGGTCGACCGTCCATGGAAACGTAAGTTTCTAGGATTTAGCTTTACCTATCATAAAGAGCCAAAGGTTCGTATCGCAAAAGAAAGCCTTAAACGAATGAAGAATAAAGTTCGTGAAATCACATCACGCAAGATGCCCTACCCGATGGAATACCGCATTCAGAAACTGAATCAATATCTAGTGGGATGGTGTGGATATTTTGCGTTAGCAGACACCAAATCTATATTCCTTGAATTAGATAAATGGATTCGTAGAAGACTTCGAATGTGTCTATGGAAGAACTGGAAGAAACCGAAAACAAAGACACGCAACCTTATTCAGCTTGGCGTACCACAATGGCAAGCGTATGAATGGGGAAATACTCGGAAGAGTTATTGGCGTATTTCAAATAGTCCAATATTACACAGAACCCTTGGTAACTCCTATTGGAGAAACCAAGGGTTGGAAAGTCTTGAAGCTCGTTATGAAAACTTGCGTCAATGATCTTAATTGAACCGCCGTATACGGAACCGTACGTACGGTGGTGTGAGAGGACGGGAGTTAATCGCTCCCTCCTACTCGATTAGTTATCTCAAATCATCCAGCATCTTCTTATATTTTTTAAATTTCTTCGAACCCAATATTCGCTCGGCTTCTTTCAAAACCCAATCCGGTATTCCCGTCACAAGCCAGGTGATGTTGGCCTTTTGAGCCAGTGGCCGGAGTTGCCGGATCTCCTCAATCGTCAAATCCACTCCGTATTGCTTCGCCATTTTCCTGATTTCGTTATCGGATTTCGATAATAATGACTCCCAAAATTCAATAATCTGATTCATCTCGTCATCCTTTCCATTGATCAAGCAAGAAACCTTTACAAAGATACGCAAATCTCGTATACTTACAAAATGTAAATCGTAATGATTATGAATTAGAAAGAAGAGAAACGATGAAAAAACCTTTTGTCGAGTTGAAAAATGTTTCGTTTAACTATGGATCGGATCCCGTTTTAAATAACGTTTCTATAACAGTGGATGAAGGGGATTTTTTAGCCCTTGTCGGTCCGAATGGTTCGGGAAAATCCACTTTATTGAAAATTATTTTAGGGTTGCTGAAAGCCAAAGGAGAAGTAACGCTTTTTGGCGAACCGGTTTCTTCATTCCAGCATCGGGAATGGATTGGATACGTTTCGCAAAAATCCAATTCTTTCAACACCGCCTTTCCGGCAACCGTGAAGGAAGTGGTGCAAAGTGGATTGACGAAAAAAGCCGGATTATTTAAACGGTTGCCAAAGGATGCAAATAAACGGGTGCATGAAGCTTTGGCTGCTGTCGGAATGGAGCAGTTTCAACACCGCAATATTGGCGAACTTTCCGGCGGCCAACAGCAACGGGTGTTTATTGCGCGGGCATTGATTTCTGAACCCAAATTGCTCGTTTTGGATGAACCGACAGTCGGCGTGGATATCAAACAGGTTCAATCATTTTATGATATGTTGGGAGAATTAAATAAGAAACACAATTTAACCATCATTTTGGTTACTCATGATATTGAAACGCCTTCCAACCAGATCAGTCATGTGGCATTTTTGAATAAGCGCATTCTTTTTTACGGAAACATGGAAGAATACAATCAAATTCCAAAAGAACAAATTTATGAGTGGTACGGTCATTCCGTACGGGCGGTGTAAGGAGAGCGGGTATGTTAGATGCAATCATTCATTATGAATTTTTACAAAATGCTTTTATTGCTGGAATCATTATAGGTTTCATTGCTCCTCTGTTGGGTGTGTTTATTGTGGTCCGCAGAATGTCCCTGATTGCCGATGCGCTCTCCCATGTCACTTTGGCGGGGATTACGGGGGGATTATTGGTTAATCAGAATCTGGCCGCATTGGGTTTCCTCAATCCCATTTATTTTGGAATAGCGGCCAGTGTGCTTGGTTCCGTTTTTATTGAAAGGTTACGGGCTTTATATAAACATTACGAAGAATTGGCGATTCCGATCATCATGTCCTGCGGAATCGGCTTGAGCGCCATCTTTATTTCCCTGGCCAATGGTTTCAGCACCGATGTGATGGGCTATCTTTTTGGCACGGTTTCCGCCGTTTCAAGACATGATTTATGGATCATCCTCGCCATTGCTTTCATTGTGTTGTTATTTTTGGCATTCTTTTTTAAAGAAATGTTTGTGTTATCCTTTGATGAAGAGTATGCAAAAGCGTCAGGGCTTCCGGCGAAAATGATCCATTTTCTGTTCATGGTCGTGGTTGCATTGACCATTGCCGCAAGCATGCGAATTGTCGGGATCCTGCTTGTTTCTTCATTGATTACGCTGCCTGTTGCCAGTGCAATGCGGTTGGCGAAAGGGTTTAAGCAGACGATGATTTATTCGGTTCTATTCGGGGAATTGGCGGTGATCGCTGGATTGATTTTGGCCTTCTATTTGGATTTGGCCCCGGGCGGAACCATTGTCGTGACTTCGATTCTGATTTTGATTATCGTCATCTTGTTCAAAAAAGCGGTTCGGAAGGAGGCGCAGCAATGAACCGGGAAAAAGCTTGGGAAATATTAAAAGCGAATGGATACAAAAAAACGGATAAACGGGAGCTCATTTTATCGATGTTTGAAGCGACCGATAAATATTTGACTGCCCGGGATTTGTTGGAAGTGTTGAAAAAGGATTATCCTGGCATGAGTTATGATACGATTTATCGGAATCTCGCAACCTTTGTCGAGTTAGGGATATTGGAAGAAACCGAATTGAATGGGGAAAAAAATTTCCGAATGCATTGCGAAGTGGATCACCATCATCACCATTTCATCTGTTTGAAATGCGGAATGGTGAAGGAAGTATCGTTATGCCCATTGGAAATGATGGAATCCATGCTACCAGGTTATTCCGTTGAATCTCATAAATTTGAACTCTATGGAAAATGTCCGGCATGTAATGTATAATTTTTCTTATGATGCAAACAAAGGGGCAGAAGAAATACCATTTATAAGCAAATCTGTTCCTGGAAAATAAAGAAATAAAGAGGGATAAGAAATGAAGCTGAAGAGAATCTATTTTTTACTTGCACTTATACTTGCCTTGGCATTGGCAGGATGCGGCAAGGATGATGAAGCGGCGCCAAAAGAAACAGATGCCAAAAAATCCGGCGATTCATACACGGTGGTGGATGATCGCGGGGTGGAAATCACATTTGATAAAGTGCCTGAAACCGTCATTTCGTTGCAGCCAAGCAATACGGAAATTTTATTTGAATTGGGCGTTGGCGACAAAGTGATCGGTGTGACAGATTACGATAAATGGCCGGAAGAAGTGCAAAACATTGAAAAAGTATCCGACACAATCAATGTGAACTTGGAAAGGGTCATTGAATTGAATCCGGATGTGGTATTTGCCTACACAATGGGCGGCGAGGAACAAGTGGAGCAGTTGGAAAGCGCGGGATTGAAAGTGTTTGTCATCCAATCCGCCAGCTCCATCGAGGATGTGTACGGCGACATTGGACAAATTGCCCAAGTGATGGGCGTTGAAGACAAAGGTAAAGAATTGGTTGAAAAAATCAAAGATCAGTTTGCCGCCATCAAAGAAAAAACAGATCAAATTAAGCAGAAGAAAAAAGTCTATTTTGAAATCGCGCCCGCTCCGGATATTTGGTCCATCGGTTCAGGCACATTCCAGCAGGAGCTGATCGAAGCGGCCGGTGTTGAAAATATATATGCGGATCAACAAGGCTGGTTTTCCGTAACAGAAGAAGATCTCATCAACCGGAATCCGGATGCCATCATTACAACAGTGTATCATGCTGAAAATCCTGCGGAAGAAATCAAATCCCGACAAGGTTGGGAATCCGTGACAGCGATTAAGAATGGGGATGTCTATGAATTGAATGCGGATATTTTGGACAGACCTGGCCCACGCATTGCGGAAGCGGTGGAATTGATCGCAAAAACGATTTATCCGGAATTATTTGCAAAATAATCCGACAAAAAGAGCGAAGAATTTTCGCCCTTTTTTTTTATGGGTATTGAGGTGGTGCATATCTTCACCCAATGTCCCCCTATGGATAAATTTGAAAATCTAATGTTGCTGTTTTTTGATCACAATGACAAATAGGCTTGCCAATATACAGAAAATGCCTGCCATAAAAAAAGCCCATGTATATGTATTAAAATATTTATAGACCAGTCCTCCCCCGTAGGCGGCGAAAGCGGCGCCAGCCTGGTGGGCAGCATATACCCAGCCGTAAATGACCGCACTCTTCTGCACGCCAAAAATTTGCCTTGAAATATTGATGGTTGGAGGCACCGTGGCAATCCAATCCAAGCCGTAAAACACGGTAAATACAATAAGCCAGGCAATGTGGCCGTTCATTAATAAAAATGGTAGCACCACTAAAGAAGTTCCTCTTAAAAGATAGTAACAAAATAGCAGCCACCGATTATCAAAACGGTCAGACAGCCAACCGGAGAGCGTCGTCCCCAAAATATTAAAAATCCCCATAAAAGAGAGCAGTGAAGCGGCGGTGACAAGCGGAATCCCAAAACTGATGCAATAGGATACAAAATGGGTCCCGATCAGCCCCATTGTTGAACAGCCGCAAATAAAGAAACTTCCGGCCAACAACCAAAATTCTTTTTTCTTTACGGCTTCAGCCAATCCCCCAAATGCTACCACGACAGGATTGCCATGTTGGGTATTCTTTGTTTCCTCCATCTCCTCAAGTTGGCCATAGGGTAAAATCCCCATTTCCTTGGGCGAATTTTTCATAAAGAAAAAGATGATCAGGGTCATTACCATCAGGATCGCAATGATGAACCCGATTGCCCAGCGCCATGAATAATTTTCAATAATCATCGCCAAGATGGGTAGCAATAGTAACTGGCCCGTTGCGGTGCTCGCTGCCAGGATCCCGGTGGCAAGCCCTCTTTTTTCCTTGAACCAATGATTCGCCACATAGGGACTTAATACGGTTAATAACAGACTGGAACCGAGACCAAGGATTGTTCCCCAGATGATAATCAAATGCCAGGATTGTTTCATGAAGAAGGTCGAAAAGAGCCCGGCCAGCAAAATTCCCATTGAAGCGAGCATCATTTTCTTCAATTTCCATTTTTCCAATAAGGCGGCCATAAAAGGGCCAGCCATTCCGTAGAAAAGCATGCAGATCCCAAAGGAAAGGGAAATGATGGAGCGGTCCCAGCCAAATTCTTTCTCAAATGGGGTCAAGAAAACGCCTGAGGATGAAACCACGATTCCTGCTGTCAGAATGGAGAAAAATGAAATGATTAATATAACCCAACTATAGTGAATGCGTTTCAAGGTGACCCCGCCTCTCAATCAATGATTCTTGTTTTAAACCGCCCGTCCAACATATGACGGAATTTTCTGATAACAAAAGGGTGGAAAGGATAGATTCAGGCATTTCTTTCCGCCCGGCTATCCTTATATAGTGTTGCTAGGAAACGATCAATTCGCGCTTTCCATCGGACGCTTTTCCTTTTTTGCAAGGAAGAAGGAGAGAAGAAGGCCGACCGCACCGAAAAGCATCGCAACGAAAAAGGCGATTTTGATTCCTTTAAAGATCCCATCGTGTTGGATATTGCCAAAACTCATGACGGTCACAAGCAATGCGGCGAAAATGGAAGAGCCGACTGTACGGATCGTGTTATGCATGGCCGTGCCATGGGCAATGAGTTCATGTGGCAATGAATTGATCCCTGCTGTCATCAAAGGCATGGAAAGCAGGGCAAATCCCAGCATTTGAACTGTAAAGATCGCGGAAATAGCGGCAAATGACGTATCCTGGCCGATGAAATTATACAGAATGGTTGCCAGTACAATACAGCTGAATCCGATGATGGCAAGCCCTTTTACGCCGAACCGGTCAAACAGCTTTCCGGAAATCGGCGACATGGCACCGGTAATGATGGCACCTGGCAAAAGCATCAATCCGGAGGTGAGGGCCGTGCCTTGTCGGACATTTTGAACAAAAATCGGCAAGATGGTTTCAATGCCGATCAGCAACCCGAATACGACGATGGAAAGAATCGTCGTCAACGTAAATTCCTTGGATTGGAACACGGTGAAATTCAACATCGGCTGGGACAGTTTAAATTGTCTCCGGATAAAAAAGAATAATGAGATGGAGCCGATCAGGATGGAAAGGATGACATTCAGCCCCGTCCATCCATAAGTCCCCACCATACTTGTCGCGTAAAGGAGGCCGCCCCATCCAAAGGAAGATAAAATCACCGATAACACATCCAGTTTCCGTTCATGCTGTGTTGTCACATTCTTCATTAAAAAGATGGCAAGGACGAATACGATCAGTGTAATAGGCAAAACGGTATAAAATAAAAATCTCCAGGAAGTGTGGTCAATGATCCATCCTGCAAGAGTCGGTCCGATAGCCGGAGCAAAACCGACCACCAATCCGCTCATCCCCATCGCTGCGCCGCGTTTTTCCACGGGATAGATGGAGAAAATCACCGTCTGCATCAACGGCATCAACATACCCGCCCCGATGGCCTGAACGATCCTTGCAACGATGAGCAGCCAAAAATTCGGCGTGACGGCACCAATCAAGGTTCCAATGGCAAAAATGCCAAGAGCAAAAATTAATAAAGCTTTGCTGCTATATTTTTCAATCAGAAAGGCGGTAATGGGAATCATGACGCCATTGGCCAGCATGAAGCCCGTTGTCACCCATTGGGCCAGTGTCGGACTGACGGAAAATTCTTCCATGATAGATGGCAATGCCACGATGAGCAACGTTTGATTCAGCAAAGAAACAAAAGATGCCGCAAGCAATATACTGACAATCAAATTCCGATTATATGAAACACTTTTCATAGTTTCCAAAGCTGCAATTCTCCTTTTTTTCAAATGAAAAGGAAATAATAAGAAAATCTTAAATTAAGTGAGAATAGAAATCAAGCAAAGAGAAAATAATCGCATGTATGGAATATCTTTCTTCGAACATAATAACAACAAAAACATGAAACATTCAGGCAGGTGATTGGATTGTCACCGTTCTTCAAGAAAAGCAATCATAAGACAGATCAAACGTCCATTTATCCGGTGAGCAAGATAGTGAACGAATATAAGGATAAACAAATGACAGGCATTCTGGATGACAATGTCCGCCTGCTGAAAGAGATTTTTCATAAGGATATGGATTATTCTTTGCGGACCTTTGAACTTTTTCAACATAGACATGCCGCCATTGTTTATCTGAATTCCTTGGTGGATCAAGAGGTCATCAATCATGACGTCATAAAACTATTGCAACATTATGAAGCTCCTGAAAAAGAACCCTTGGACATCCTAAAATTTCTCATCGACAATATCCTTTATTTCAACGATGTAAAAAAAGTGAAAGACTTTTCAACGATTATAAGCTCCATTGTGCAGGGAAAAGCGGTTGTTTTTATCGACGGGATCGCTGAGGCGCTGGAACTGGATGTTGTAACAAAAGAAAAAAGGAGCATCGAGGAACCGGAAACGGAACGGGTGGTACGGGGACCAAGGGACGGTTTTATCGAACATTTGTCCACGAATGTTGCCTTGCTCCGTTACCGCCTGCCCATTCCGGAATTCCGGGTGGAAGAATCGGAAGTGGGGGCGAGAACGAAAACGAAAGTGGTGGTTTGTTATATCGAGGATATTGCCCAATGTCATCAACTTAACGTTACATTTAATGGAAAATAATATTTAATTTAACTTTTATAAAATTAGGTAATAAGCCTCTTGTAATTTTAAAAAGGCCCCCAAAATCGTTTTAGAATCCAATTTTTGGTTAATAAAACGAGGATGGTGGTTTTTTTGAAAACAAAAAGTACTTTTTTAGGGGCAATTGAGATTACTCGAAAGTTGCTGAATGATGTGATGTTTATGCTTGAATCTCGGACAAAAGAAACGTATTTTACACGAAAAGAAAAGAAGTTAAATTTTAAAAATACTATTCTATTTAGCTTAAACTTTGTTAAAAAGAGCCTCCAAATTGAACTTGACGACTTTTTCGACAAATTTAATTTATCAGAAATTAGTATTTCCAAACAAGGCTATTCAGCCGCACGAAAAAAGATTTCTCCTCTCGCTTTTGTAAAACTTACAAAAGCGATTGTGAATTGGTATTATGAAGAAAATTCCTTTAAAACTTATCGTGGATTTAGACTTTGCGCAATCGATGGAAGTGTGCTCCAAATTCCTGATACTGAGGAGCTTCGAAATTATTTTGGGTATGGAAAAAATCATAAGACAAGTTATGCAAGAGCTAGTGCCTCTTGTATTTACGATCTTGAGAATGGAATCATTATTACTTCTAGAATCAATCCATATAAGGTAGCTGAGCGAGATAGTGCAAAGGATATGATTGAAGAACTCGTACAAATTGGATTAAAAAATGATCTTTTTTTATTTGATCGAGGGTATCCATCGAGAGATTTTATTGCCTATTTAGATGCCCTTGGTATCAAATATGTGATGCGATGTCAAAAAAATACGATAAAGGAAATTGTCGAAGCGAAAGATGCTGATCAAAACATTCATATAATACATAGGAAACAAGTGATTACTGCTCGTGTAGTTAGATTCCCACTGGATTCTGGCACGGAAGAAATACTTGTCACAAATTTAACCGAGGAAGAGTTTGATATCTCTGAGTTTAAATCTCTTTATTTTAAACGCTGGGGAATTGAAACAGAATATAATGATGTGAAAAATAAAATCGAAATAGAAAATTTCACGGGTAGTTCGAAAATCGCAATTGAACAAGATTTCTATGCATCAATATATTTATCGAATATGGTCAGTTTATTGAGAAATGATGCCAATGAAACAATTAATGAGGAGAGTAAGAAAAAAAGACGAAAACATGATTATCAAGTAAACACAAATATCTTAATAGGAAAATTAAAAGATAGGATGGTTCACTTATTATTAGAAGATTGTCCAATCAAAAGAGAGAGAATGTTTACAAAAATCATGAAAGTGATTATAAGAAATAAGACACCTATTCGGTTTGGGAGAAGCTACCCACGAAGGAATGGTCTGTCCTCAACAAAGTATTCCCTAAACCAAAAAAGGTGTCTATAAACAATACATAGGATAAATATAACCTATTTGTTTATTAAATGTAAATAAATTAGGGGCTTAAAAAAATAAAAATTTAAGCCCCGGGCATCCTATTGCCTTTTTTAGCCGATTTTAGAAAATTATCAACACTTTGTAGGTTGAATAGTATTTTTAAAAGTAGACAACCAGATGGTTGCCTACTAACTGTAAATTATTGGTTGTATAAGTTTCTGACATTGGGATATTGCCAACCCCACATTGGTGGAAGAAATGAAAAAAAGAATCGATGCGATTGAAATTGATGGGGTTCTGGACTCCGGTTATGCGGAGCAATTTCTTGAAGATAATCCGTTATCGCCTTTTCCCCAATTGATCAATACCGAAAGGCCGACCAAAGTGGTGGGAAATCTTTTGGAAGGCCGTGTGGCGGTAATGTTTGAGGGGAGCCCATCCGCGCTGATCGCACCCGCCACGTTTAATCAGTTTTACCATACAACGGAAGATTACAATGAACACTGGGTCATTTCTTCATTCGTGAGAGTTTTCCGGATTCTCGCCCTTTTGTTTTCATTGACTTTTTCTTCCCTTTATGTGACAGTCATTTCTTTTCATCCGGAATTGATTCCGGCGAAATATGTCGTTGCGGCTTCCAGCGGGCGGCACAGCATTCCGTTTCCCGTCGTCCTTGAAGTGTTGATGTTGGAACTCGCCATGGAAGTGTTGAGGGAAGCTAGTGTGCGGATGCCGCAACAAGTCGGCGGGGCCTTATCCATCGTCGGGGTGCTCGTTGTTGGACAGTCAGCGGTGCAGGCGGGATTTGTCAGTCCCATCACCGTTGTCATCATTGGAATGTCCACCATCGGATCCTTTGCGATTCCCTCATATAATGCGGCCAATACGTTCCGCATGCTGCGTTTTCTTCTCATTATTTTGGCAGGCACCCTCGGTTTGTTGGGGCTCGCTTTAGGTCTTATGGTTGTGGTGAATCACATACTGTCCTTGCGTTCCTTCGGTGTGCCTTATATGGATCCTTATGCGCCATTAAATATGAAAGCGATGAAGGATTCCATTATCCGGTTTCCGTTCTATAAATTAAAAAAGCGGCCTTCCAATATTCATCCGCAAGATAAAACACGTCTGGGAGAAATGGAAAAGCACTATACCAATTACAATTTCCTCGATAAAGAAGAAAGGGAAAAAATATGAAACATACCGATTCAATCAGTTCCATTCAAATGGCCATCATTATTGCAAGTTCAATCATTGGGGTATCCTTGTTGGTATTGCCAAGGTTCGTTGCCTCCAAGGTGGGGGAAGCGGCGATATTGGCAAGCGTTGTCGGGCTGTTGATATCATTTTTGAGTGTCCTTGCAATCACTTTATTGGGCAGGAAATATCGAAATTATACCATCATCGGATGCAACCGATTAATATTGGGGAAATTTGTGGGCAATTTGATGAATTACATGATCATCCTTTTGACCATTTTCCTTATGGGGCTTGAGGTTCGGCAATTTTCGGAAGTGCTTGCCAGCGGTTTATTGCCGAACACACCGATCGAAATATCCATCGCTTTAATGATCATTCTTTGCGCATTGGTCGGCTTCCGCAATGTTTCCACCTTCGCTTATATTCATACGTTCTATTTGCCTTTTTTATTGATTCCGATGGTCTTTTTTATTCTTGCCTTTGAAGATATGGAAAGTTATCATTTATTGCCCATTTTCGGCCATGATTTATCCTTTTTTGAGTTTATGTCCGGTGCTTTCGAGATGTCCTCCGCAATCACCAATTTTTTTGTAATCTCCTTGTTGATCCCTTATATAAAGGATAACGAAAGCATGGTAAAAAACGGGATTTGGGGTTTCTTCCTGGGCGGGCTCGCCATCTTGTATACCATTATCATTGCTCTTGGCGTATTCGGGGTGAAAGAGCTGGAGCAAATTCATTGGTCGGCATTGTCGTTGAGCCGGGTGATCGAAATACCGGGAGAAATATTATCAAGAGTGGATGCAATCATTCTCATAACATGGATTTTTGCGGTTTTTACCACATTGCTGTCTTACTTTTTTGTCATTGTCCGGGGAACCGCAGAGATTTTTCGGACGAACCGATTTGCCTTTATTTCAACGATTATGATCCCCATCATATTCGTGGTTGCCTTAATTCCAAACAATGTATATGAAATTTTTGAATATGTCATCACCATCGCTAAAATTGTGACAGTTCTCTTTATATTGCTTCCGTTCGGTTTGATCGTCATAGGCCGTTTCCGGAAAAAGGTGGGAGTGCAATGAAAAGGGTCCTATTATTTATGGCTATCATTCCAATCCTGATGTTGTTGAGCGGGTGCTGGGACCGATATGAGCTGGAAGAAAGGGCGATGATTCTTGCCATCTCCATCGATGTTACCGATGATAGGGAAGAAGTGGAAAAGTATGAAGTGACCCATTCGAAAGGGGATTTTCCGGTTCGTGAAGATCAAAAGTATTACAAACTGACGGCCCAATTGGCGGTTCCGGGAAAAATCATGCTCGGTCCCGGCGGTGGAGAAATGAATTCAGAAGATACGGACTGGCTGTTGGTCACATACGGCTATACGATGAAAGATGCGCTGTCCAATTTGCAACAGGAACTGGCTGCGAAAATATATTTGGGACATATT